>PMWR01000626.1 GCA_003166055.1 Acidobacteriaceae bacterium | reverse complement strand
CCACCCCCAAGCTGAAAAACGCTCGGGGCCCCTTTCGCTCAGGATGACAGCCTCTGTTTTGTATTGGGCTTTAGATGACATTACATGGCGACTTCGACGCGGTTGCGGCCGCCTTTCTTGGCTGCGTAGAGGGCGGCGTCAGAGGCGGCGACGATCTCGGTTACGCTGGCTCCCTCTTTGGGAATCATGGTGGCGCAACCGATGGAGACGGTCACCACGAGGGCTGAACTCCCGGAGTGTGGAATTCCCTGCTCGAGGACGGCGGCGCGCAGGCGTTCCGCGGAATCGAGTGCGCCGGCGGGCGGGGTGTCGGGCAGGAGAATGGCGAACTCCTCGCCTCCGATGCGCGCCACCGTATCGGCGGAGCGGCGCGAAGTTTCAACGGTGATGCGAGCGATGGCGCAGAGGCAACGGTCTCCTTCGGGATGGCCGTAGAGGTCGTTGAAGTCTTTGAAGTTGTCCACATCCATCATCAGGAGGGAGACGGGTGAGCCGCTGCGGATGGCGCGCTGCCACTCGCCGAGGAGGTTGCGGTCGAACTGGCGGCGGTTGGCGACGCCGGTGAGCGGATCTTCGGTGGCCAGGGTTTCCATCGAACTGGCGAGCTGCCGATACTTTTCTTCACTGAGCCCTGCGGCGAGGTGGGCTCGCTTGAGATCGGCAAAAACGATGGCCACGACGCTCACACTGAGGACCGCGGTGGCGAGGAAAAGCTGGAGGATCAGGATGCGGTGTTCAAGGCTTGCGTCAGCGAGCCGTGACAGCGGACCGCCGCTCACAGAGATGGTGAAAAAGGTTCCGATAGCGGCCACGACACAGCATCCGAGCACGCCGCCGCTGAGGCCGAGCCGGACAACGAGGAACAAGAGCGGCGGAAAGATGAAGAAGAGCCATGGGAAGTCCGCAGTGGAGAAGATGGCGGTGGCGGCCACGGCGATCATGAACAGGTAAAGCAGCGTGTTGGCCAGGCGGCTGGGATGAAAAAGTTCGCGCGTTTCGCGGCGGGCCAGGCCGAGCACCAGCGGAACCACCACGCTCATGCCCAGCGCGCTGGCCGGGAACCAGACCAGCGACACGCTGAGCGGGCTGCCGGTGAACCAATGCAGAACAAGGCCCGCAGTGAGGCTGGCGACGAGAGGGCCGAGCAGGACGGCGAAGGCGACGAATCGAAGCAACTGGCGCTGGCGGGTGAGGTCGACGCGGCGGCCTAGCGCAAATGCCACACCGAACACGGCGATGGTGGTTTCCATGACATCGCAGGCGGATAGGGTGAACACCTCCCATAAAGGATCGGCAAAAATCAGGTGGGCAACGATGTTGCCGGCATAGCCTGCCGCGAGCAGCCAAAGCCAGCGGCGGCGGCGATCAAGGAGAATGACGGAAGCAAGGGCGGCGTTGGCCCACCAGATGGCCGGCACATGGCCCGCGCCCCTACCGGATGCGAGGCCAATCCAGGCAAGCAGCGCAGTCAGCGCAGTCACACCCAGAAGCTTGATTCCGATTTTGAATCGGTCCAACCGCGTCTCCTTGTCCGATACCTTCAAAAGTAGCCGGAATTACCCGGTTTTGAATAGAGGAAACTGCTGCCCGGCCTGTGAGGTGCGGAATGTTTCTCAGGAAGAACTGGGATGTTCGATTCGCACTTTAAACCGCTTCGAGAGCCGCGAGGATCTGCGGAGCTAACTGGCTGACGTTGCCGGCGCCGAGGGTGAGGACCAGGTCGCCTTCGCGGACCTCGGAGGCAATGAGACGAACGGCGGCGGCAAACTCCGGTGCATAGTGAACGGCCGGACCGTGGAGGCGCGTGGATTCCTGAATCTGTTCTACGAGGCGCTCGGCAGTGACGCCGGGGATAGGCTCTTCGCTGGCGGCGTAGATGGGAAGCACAACGACGGAGTCGGCGTCGGAGAAGGCACCGCCGAATTCAGTGAGAAGGTCGCGGGTGCGCGTGTAGCGATGGGGCTGGAAGACAACGAAAACCCGCTTGTGGCCGCACTCGCGGGCAGCGGCGAGGGTGGCGCGAATTTCGGTGGGGTGGTGGCCNNTCGGCAATTTTGTCGGGAGCGATCTCAAGCTGGCGGGCGATGGCCACCGCGGCAGTGGCGTTGAGGACGTTGTGGCGGCCGGGGACGTGAAGTTCAAAGGGGCCGAGGGTTCCAGCGGCGGTGTGGACCTGGAAGCGGGCAAATCGGATTTCGGCGGGCGCGGCGGCGCTGGGGTCGGCAGGGCCGGCTACGAGGAATTCGAGGCGGAAGTCGGCTTCGGGGGCGGTGCCGTAGGTGAAGATGCGGCGGCGGGCGCGGGGCAAGATTGCGGCGAGCTGCGGATTGTCGATGCAGGCGGTGATTGCGCCGTAGAAGGGCACTTTGTCCATGAAATCGAGATAGGCCTGTTCGACGTCGGCCATGTCGCGGTAGCAGTCCATGTGCTCGCGGTCGANNTGCATGCCGGCGATGGCGATGCCGTACTTGAGGCGCATGAGTTCGGCGAGCATTTCAGCGCGCTGGATGACCTGAATCTTGCGGGCGTGGGCCTCGACGACTTCAGGATTGGCGGCGGAGACGGCGGAGCTGGTGACGACGACGGTAGCTCCGGCTACGTTGGCGGCGTTGTGACCCTCATAGATGGTTGCGCCGAGTTGGGCGAGGCGGTCGGTGACCGGACCGCGGCGCAGGTCGGAGCCGGAGACTTTCATTCCCAGGCTGAGCAGGATTTCGGCGATGCCGCTCATGCCGATGCCGCCGATACCGATGAAGTGCGCGTGCTGGGAGGTGGTGAACATGGGAGGCGAAACTCAAGGGTAACATTGGGATGGGGCGGAGGGTGCGGATGAGGGGGCGAGCGACGCGTGGAGCCGTTCTCCCTGATTCGAGAATGCGAACGCTCTACAATATCCGCGCGCGTTGTCCGTCCTGGGAATAGACGGATGAGCCATGAGCGTGACTTCGATGATCGAGCAGGACCGGCAAATCTCCGAGGTCATGGCGGAACAGCAAACGCGGCTGCGCGCTTTCATTCGCAAGCGGGTACCGAATGAGTCGGACGTGGAGGATCTGCTGCAGGAGGTCTTTTACGAACTGGTAGTGGCGCATCGGCTGCTGATGCCGATTGACTACGTGACGGGCTGGCTCTATCGCGTGGCGCGCAATCGCATCACGGACCTTTTCCGCAAGAAGAAGCCCGAAAACTTCAGCGACGTCGCGGGCGCGGACGAAGACGGCGAGCTGCTGCAGATCGAAGACCTGCTGCCGTCGCCCGATGCGGGGCCTGAGGCGCTTTACGTCCGCAACATGCTTTTGGCGGAGCTGGAGGTTGCGCTCGCCGAACTGCCCGACGAGCAGCGAGCCGTGTTTGTGGCGCACGAACTGGAAGGGCACAGCTTCAAGGAGATGTCGGCGGAGAGCGGCGTCAACGTCAATACCCTGCTGGCGCGGAAGCGCTACGCGGTGCTTCATCTGCGCGCACGACTCAAGAACATTCACGACGAGATTTTGGGGAAATGAGGGAAAAGATGAAGAAGAAATGGATCTTTGTGCTGGCGCCCATCGCGCTGGTGGTTTTCGTTGGCGTTATAGGCGAAGTGGTGATGCACTTGTGGAACTGGCTGCTGCCGATGCTGTTCGGATGGAAGCCGGTGACATTCTGGGAGGCGCTCGGGCTGCTGGTGCTTTGCCGGATTCTGTTTGGAGGCTTCGGCGGGCACGGTCATGATAAGCGCGCCATGCTGCACGAGAAGCTCCACGGACGCTGGGAAAAGCTGACGCCGGAGGAGCGGGAACGGCTCAGCGAGGGCTGGCGTGGCCGCTGTGGCCCGTTCAAAGCGCCTGCCGGTGAGAGCGGCGAGTCGGCCTGATTTGGCGAGTTCGAGGCGCGACCTTAACACGGCCGGAACGGAAAGNNCCGGACCGGGCTTGATGGCTGGGCTGTAAGACAGCGTGTAAGACGCCGTAAGACGGACAGCTAAACAAGGCCGGGTGGGACGGAGGAGTTATGGTCAGCATGCGGAATTGGATGTTGGGTGCAGCAGTGGCGGCGGGCACCCTGGGCTTGGCGGCAGCGCCGGCCCAGGCAGCCGAATTTGGAGTTTATGTGCGCGGACCGGTGGCCTACGTTCCGCCCTGCCCTGGCGCTGGATATGTCTGGGTTGCCGGCTATCAGGCGAATGGATATTGGGTTCCGGGACGGTGGAACTTTGGCGGTGTGCGCGGGCCGGTGGTCCGGTTCGATCGCGGCCGGGTATTCGACCGGCACTTTGACCGCGGATATGCGCGGAATCGCAGGTAGCCTACTGCCTGAATGCCTGCAGCGAAGAACGGCCTCTCCCAACCCGAAGAGGCCGTTCTTTTTGAGAGATTGGCCGTGTTTTTCGAAGGCTGAGCTTTGCGGGGAGTTAGCTGCCCGTGGACGGATGGGGATGGGCGAGCAAGAAAGACCTTTTCCTTTCAACTGGAATGAGCGATTCTTTAAGAACGACCGCAACTAAACTGCGGGAACATGGTTCTAATAGTCAGAAGCCGGACGGGTAAGAGGAAACCGAAACCGGCGGGTGCTTAGTACGAAGGTCGAATCCGAGTCCCAGGTTCCTGCAAGAGCAGGACTGGACAGGACAGACCGGCACAGGGAGGGTTTTATGCGGAGTATGCGCCTGGTTCTGTTCGCAACGATATTGGCTCTGCCGTTCGCGGCAGCGGCAACAGCAAACGCACAAGTGGATGTGGGGGTTGGAGTTGGCCCCGCGGTGGTTGACGCACCTGAGGCCTACGGCCCGCCGGTTTGCGATTGGGGCTACTACTCTTATTACCCCTATTCCTGCGCCCCGTATGGCTATTACGGTGCTGGCTGGTTTAATGGCGGCGTGTTCCTGGGCGTTGGGCCTTGGTACGGCTGGGGCTGGGGACATGGCTGGGGCGGTCGCGGGTTCTATGGCCGTGGCGGCTACGGCTACGGACGCGGCGGATACGGACGCGGAGCCTATGCAGGACGAGGAGCCTACGGTGGCGCACGCGGAGCCTATGCGGGTCGAGGAGCCTATGCGGGCGGAGCACGCGGATACGCAGGTGGAGCAGCTCGCGGCAATGCCGGCGGAGCACGCGGTGGCTACGCAGGTGGCGCACGCGGCGGCTTTAGCGGCGGTGGCGCACGCGGTGGATTCAGCGGCGGTGGCCATGCGGGCGGTGGCGGCGGCCACGGCGGCGGCGGACACCGATAAGTTATAGCGGTACAGACAGAAAGGCCCGTCTGCCTCGGCAGGCGGGCCTTTTTGTGTTCTGAAGACGACAGGGAGATTATTTATGCGGCAGGAACCGGGCAGGCAGCGCGGCTATCTTTGCTACTTAACCTGCAATGCGGGGTAATTCTCGGCTGCCAGTGCTGCGAGGCGGTCGGCAATGCGCTCGGCGGCGGCGGGGTGGGCCTGGGTGCGGGCGGCGGCGGCCATGGCGGCCAGGCGCGCTGGGTCGGTGAGCAGGCCGGTGAGCGATTCGAGCAGCTTGCCGGGAATGGCCAGGTCGGATTCCTGGAGCATGACGGCGGCGCCGGCATTGACCATTTCTTCGGCGTTGCGCTTCTGGTGATCGTCGGCGGCGGCGGCAAAGGGAACGAGCAGGGCCGGCTTTCCGGCGGCAGCCAGTTCCGCCACAGAGGACGCGCCGCTGCGGGCCATGACCAAGTTGGCGCGGGCAAAGCAATCGGGCATGTCGTCGAGAAAGGGGCGCACCGTCCAACGATCGGGATCGGCGCCGGTGGCCGCATACGCTTCAAAGGTGGTTGCGGCGTGACGGATGCCGCTCTGGTGAAGAACGGTGAGACCAGGCACGGCATCGAGCAGGGCTGCAATGATGAGCGGCAGGTTTTCATTGAAGATGCGTGCGCCCTGGGAGCCGCCGAATACAAGCAGATGAGGGTTGGCGGCGGTGGGCGGCTGGAGGGTGAAAAACTCGGGGCGCACGGGAATGCCGGTGACTTCGCAATTGTTGAACCACGCAGTTGCCGAGGGAAAGTTGACGGCCGCGGCCTGCACTTTCTTCCCCACCAGGCGGTTGGCCAGGCCGGGCATGGCGTTGGGTTCAAAGGCCATGGTGGGCACGTTGAGGCGAATCGCGGCGGCCATGGCCGGACCGGAGGCGTAACCGCCGACGCCGAAGACGACAGAGGGCTTGAACTCGCGAATGAGGCGCTTGCAGGCGGAGATGCTGCGGGGCAGATCGAGGAGTGTGCGGAGGCGCGTGGCGAGGGATACATTTTTGAGCGGGCCAACGTCGACGAGACGAAGGTTGAAGCCGGCCTCGGGAACGAGGCGAATCTCCATGCCGCGGGCGGTGCCTACAAAGAGGATTTGTGCCGCGTGACGATCGACGAGTTCGTGCGCCACCGCGAGCGCAGGGATGATGTGGCCGCCGGTGCCGCCGCCGGCAATAAGGACGCGTAGTTCCGCCAAGCTTTTTGCCTTTCAGTGAGAAACACAGGAGGAAATGCCATGGGAGCAGGCTGCAGGTCAACAACGTCGGCAACCTGGTAACTGCCTCAAGGTTACCATGAATTTTGATGCCGCCAAGAGGCCTGGAGATGTTCTCAGTCGGCTTTCTTGGTGATGTTGAGCAGGATGCCGATGCTGCATAGCGTGCAAAACAGAGAGGTGCCGCCGGAGGAGATCAGCGGCAACGGAATTCCCTTGGTGGGCACCAGCGACAGGACCACGCTGATGTTGAAGAAGGCCTGCAACACGATGGTAGTGGTAATGCCGAAAGCAACCAGGCGGGCAAAGGGATCCTCGGAACGAAAGGCCGCGCGCAGGCCGCGCACGCCGAGCACCACAAAGAGCAGAACGAAGGAGATGGCACCGATGAAGCCTAGTTCTTCGGCGATGTTGGCGAAGATGAAGTCGGTATGCGCTTCGGGAAGATAGAAGAGCTTCTGCACACCCTCCATGTAGCCGCGGCCGGTGAGGCCACCGGTGCCGACGGCGATCAGCGACTGGTTGATGTGGAAGCCCGCGCCCTGCGGATCGGATTCGGGATTGAGAAAGACGAGCATGCGCTGGCGGCGCCAGGCGACCATGAAGAGCAGCGCGGCCAGGCCGGGAAGCGCGGCGAGCGCGCCGAAGAAGAAATACTTCCATTCCATTCCAGCCAGCAGCAGCATCATGGCGGTGACGCCGAGCAGGACCAGCGCCGTGCCGAGGTCAGGCTGCTTGACGATGAGCAGAATGAAGACCACCGGCATGATGACGGCGCGCAGCAGGGTGTTTTTCCAGTCGCGCATGGCGTCGAGACGGGTCGAGAGGAACCAGGCGAGAAAAAGAACGACGACGGGCTTGGCGATCTCGGAAGGCTGAAAGGTGAAGAAGCCTCCGAAGCGAATCCAGCGATGGGTGTTGTGCGAATCGGGGAAAAAGAAAACCAGGACCAGCAGCAGGGTGGTGACGCACAGAGCCGGGTAGATGAACCGGGGAGACTTGTAGACGCTGTAGTCGACGTGCATGAGGACCAGCATGGTGAGCACGCCGGCGAGCGCCCAGATGGCCTGTTTGCCGACAAAAGTGTAGGGGGAGTGGAAGCGCTCCTGGGCCACGACGGCGGAGGCGGAGAAGACCATGACCAGCCCGGCCACCACGAGCAGGAGGGTGGTGAAGAACAGCCACTTGTCGACCCCTACGAGCTTTGCCATACTTTCCAACCTTTGCGTTCGGCGACGAGTTCCTTGAAGACGCGGCCACGGTGCTCGTAACTCTCAAATTGATCGAAGCTGGAGCAGGCCGGAGCCAGCAGCACGACGTCGCCGGGATGCGCGGCGGAGGCAGCGGCGCTTACGGCAACGTCGAGGGTTTCGCAGGAGAGAATGGAGACAGTGCCGCGGAGTTGGGATTCGATTTTGGCCGCGGCTGTGCCGATGGTGTAGACGGCGCGAACGCGCGCGCGCAGCAGTTGCGCAAGCTGCGTGTAGTCAGAGCCTTTGTCCTTGCCGCCCATGATGAGGTGAATGCCGGTCTGGAAGGACGCGACGGCCTTGATGGTGGCGTCGACGTTGGTGGCCTTGGAGTCGTTGTAGAAGTCAACGCCGTTGACGGTGGCGACGAATTCAAGGCGATGCTCGACGGCCTGGAAGGCTTCGACGGCCTCGCGAATTGAATCCGCAGGGGCGCCGGCGAGCCGGGAGGCGCAAACGGCGGCGAGCACATTCTCAACATTGTGCGCGCCTTTGAGGGGAATTCCGCTGAGCGGCACGATTCTTTCGATGTGCTCGTTTATGCCTGCGCGGTAGACCACGTACCCATCGTCAAGCCAGGCGCCCTGCTCGACCCGGTGCTCCATTGAAAACAGGTAGACTTTGGCGGCGGAGCGGGATGCGGCTTCGGCGGCGCGGGCGTTGTCGGCGTTGAGGATCACGTAGTCGTGTTCGTCCTGCGCGGCAAAGATGCGCTCCTTGGCGAGCGCGTAGTTTTCGAAGGTGCCGTGGCGATCGAGGTGGTCGGGAGTGATGTTGAGAATGACGGCGATCTTCGGATGAAACTCGAAGGTGCTTTCAAGCTGGAAGCTGGAGACTTCAAGGACCGACCAGGTGTCGTCGGTGCTCTCGTCGATGAGGGCGATGACGGGAACGCCGATGTTGCCGCCGACCAATGTGGGCAGGCCGGCTTTCAAAAGGATTTCGCCGACGAGAGAGGTGGTGGTGGTCTTGCCGTTGGAGCCGGTGATGGCGAGGATTTTGCCTTTGAGGAAGCGAGCGGCGAGTTCGAGTTCGCCGATGACGGGCAGGCCGAAGCTCTTTACCTGGGCGAGTTCGGGAGTGTTGAGCGGCACGCCGGGACTGACCACGATGAGGTCCTGGCGGCGAAAGGTGAGTAGGCCGTGACCGCCAGCCTCGACCATGATGCCCTCTTCGAGCAGAGCGGGAATGTCCTTGGCGAGGGCCTCGGCGCTGCGCACGTCGGAGACGGTGACCTGCGCGCCGCGGCGGCGCAGAAACAAGGCCGCCGCCAGACCGGATTTGCCCAGTCCCACGACCAGAACCTTCTTGCCTTTCAGTTCCATCATTTCGGTCTTTCCTAAGGCTGCAATGGCCTCTTTATTGTGCACTGCTGAGAATTTCGTGTGAAGTGGCCGACTTGATTCGGCCTGTCGTCCATAGATAGATCGCGTAGAACAATGCGCCGAATTGCATACCAAATAGCAGAATAAGGAACCATCCCGCTTTGACAGAAGCCGAGCCTTTTTCGAATCTTGCCCAATAGATCCACATCGCCCACAACAGACACGAAATGCCGATCCCTGTGTAGACTCCCCAAATCACGATGGGGATTGAGATGAAGAGAGGAAGACCGTCCAGAAGATTTCCCTCTACGCTTCCGGTGATTATCACGAAAGTCAGACTCACCGCCATAAAAAATGCGAAGGAAATCGAAGCCGAGCTCAGGAACCATACCAAGGCCCGATGGACTGGGTGTTTGCCGTTCACCAGATAGACTCGGCTCATTGAGTTCCCCGATTCACTAGCGGAGTTTTAGGGTGGTGAGTGCAAACAATGCAAACACNNGATCCAGAAGCGCACGATGATTTTGGATTCGCTCCAGCCCAATTGCTCGAAGTGGTGATGGAGCGGGGCCATTTTGAAGATACGCTTTCCGTTGCGGAGTTTGTAGCTGCCCACCTGGAGCACCACCGAGACGGCTTCAAGAATGAAGATGCCGCCGATGAAGGGGAGCAGGAGTTCCTGGCGGATGATGATGGCGACGGTGCCGATGGCGCCGCCGAGAGCCAGCGAGCCGACGTCGCCCATGAAGACTTCAGCGGGGTGGGCGTTGTACCAGAGAAACCCGATGGAAGCGCCGACCATGGAGCCGCAGAAGACGGTGAGTTCGCCGACCATGGGCATGCGCTGGAGTTCGAGGTAGTCGGCAAAGACGACGTGGCCGCTGACGTAGGTGAGCACGGCGAGCGCGCCGGCGGCGATGATGGTGCAGCCGATGGCCAGGCCGTCGAGNNCCGTCGGTGAGGTTAACGGCGTTGGAGGAGCCCATGAGCACGAAGATTACGAATGCGATGAAGGGCACAAAGATGAGGAATTCCAGGTGAGGAACGGTACTTGGCCACAAGTGCCACAGCAGGTCGGGACGCCAGCTCTTGATGAACGGCACGGTCAATTGCGTGGAGAACATTTTGAACTGCGTCAGGACAATGAGGGCGATGGCGACGGCTGCGCCGGCGATTCCCTGCCAGAAGAGCTTGGCGCGGGCGGTAAGGCCGAGGCTGCGGCGGTGGACGACCTTGATGTAGTCGTCAGCAAAGCCGATTGCGCCGAAGGCGAGGGTGGAGAACACGGTGAGCCACACAAAGGGATTGGCGGGGTCGGACCAGAGTACCGTGGGCAGCAGGATGGCGATGACGATGAGTATGCCGCCCATGGTGGGGGTGCCTGATTTTTTCAGGTGCGACTGCGGGCCGTCTTCGCGGACGAACTGGCCGATTTGGAATTCGCGCAGTTTCTGGATGACCCAGGGACCGATAAAGAGCGCGATCAACAGCGCCGTGAGCGAGGCAAAGGCGGTGCGAAAGGTGAGATAGCGGAAGATCCGGAAGGGGTGAAAGAACGGAAACAGCTTTTCGTAGAGCAGCCAGTAAAGCAAGTGGCCTCCAGAGCCGGAATGGGGCGCGATTCAGATTGATTTTACAGGGGCTCAGCGGAACATGCGGGGATCGAAACGAAAGGGTATCGATTCGGCAATGGCTACCTTGCCGAAATCGGCGTGGGCTGGATTGAGGACCAGGTTCCAGTCGCCTTCTACTACTACAGATGGGACCAGAAGCGCTGTCGAGCGCGCGGCTTTTACCCAGTTGGAGCCGAGATCGCGGCAGGCGAGGTTGTCGAGTTCGCGCCAGTTGGAAGGCAGCAAGGCAAGGTCTAATTGCTCAACCAGATCATCCAGAACAGTTGCGCTCGCCATCAGGAGATCGTCGGGCGCATCGATTGGCTCCAGGTTGACGAAGAATTCCATCGCCGCGAGCGCTCGCGAGGTGGCGCAGTAGAGCATCGCCGTGCCGAGGTGATTCCAGCGGCGGGCTGCGTAGAGCCCGCCGATCCCGGTGAAGGCCGTCGAGCGATAGCGCGCCGGGAAAATGCGAAACACCTGCATCAGCTATACATTCCGTAGGCGATGGCGTAGAGAATCTGCTCCACCGACTGCACGCCGAGTTCTGTATCGAGCTGATCGAAGGGAATCTTGCCGCCCAGGGCGCGGTTTGGCGCGACCATCCAGCGGGAGGTTTTGTCTTCCGCGCCCAGGACTTCGTTGGCCAGAGCGACGACCTTGGCCATGCGCAGGGTGCGGTCGGACTCGTCGTGGGTTAGGCGGGACTTTGTTGCAAGGCGGCGGCTCAGGGTGCGGGGCGGAATGTTGAGGCGCCTGGCTACCTGGTCTCGCTTGATGGAAAGCGAATCGGCGAGCATGGTGACGGTGGCGGCGGGAATTCCGGCGCGAACCTGCGCGACTAGGTCGTCCGATTTTTGGATGGGGTGGGCGAAGGTTTTCAAGCCACCCAGGACTTCGACGATGTCGGCGATGCTCATATCGGCCACCTGGCCTGATTATCGCGCCATTTGGCTTGGGATGCAAGGTGGGCGGAAGCCTGTCGCGCGTTTTCCGGCTTGGCGACGAGCAAGGCACGGCCGAAAAGGGGCAGAAGTTCACGATGCGGCAATGCATCGCAGTTAGATCAGTTAGTACGCCTTGCTGTAATTTTGGAAACCATTTCGGCTGGCGAGCCGGACCAATCCGTCACGTAGTTTCCGCTCACGGCGGTGCCATCGTAACCTCGACCGAAAACAAATACGAATGCATGCCGTCCAAAACTTGCGTGGACTCCGCCAGACGCCGCCGCTGCAATGTAGAAGGCCTCTTGAATAAGGCATGCCCATCCATATTGCTGAGAAAAGAGGACATGCCCCGTCGAGTCTGTGGTAAGCGTGATCTCGTGTGAATCCGACTCCGCAGAGTAGTTTTTATATGAAAGGCGAACACTCACATCTTGTAACGGAACGCCGGCTTCATTCACGACCCATACTTCCCACCGTGGAGCTGCGAGATACCGGACCGGATATAGGCCAGATAGCAGCACGACGGCAGCCAACAGAACCATCGCTCGCTTGTGCTTCGAAGAAAATGCCGGTGACATTATGTCGCAATACTAATCGATTTGCTTGTTCTGGATGATTTGCCCCTGATCCTGACATTGCACCACTACCGGCTGCCGGGCGCACCGGCGGTCTGGCGCTTCAACTCTGCCTCAAATGCTTGCTGGCGGTCGGCGATGTAGCTCTTGTAGCTCTGCGGATCAATGAACGCATCGTGGTCGCCCTGCTTCCAGCGCGCATACTTCTCCTTCATCCCATAGTAGCCGCCGTGCGCGCCTAGAAAGATGTCGCAGGGAAGAGATTTGAGTACCTGAAAGCCGTGCGCGTAGTCGGCGGCGATTTCGGGATAGGTCTTGTTGTTTACAAGCTTGTAGCCGGGGTTGACGTTGGGGCTGCCGACGATGACGACATGCAGCGGGCGGCCCTTATCCACNNCTGCGCGGCGCCTGCGCAATGGTCGTTGTGTGCGTGGCTGATGAGCAGGATCTTGATGTCGCTGAAGTGGAAGCCGAGGGTCTCGACACTCTTCTTGATCAGCGGCACATTTTGCGGGAAGCTGCTGTTGATGAGGATGAGGCCTTTGGGCGTGGCGATGAGGTAGGACGCGAGGTCCTGGCTGCCGACGTAATAGATGTTGCCCGCGATGCGAAAGGGAGGAAATGGCGTGGTCCAGGATGCGTCTGCGCGGAGGTGGATGGCGGAGGCAAGGGCCAGCGTGAACAGGATGAGGAAGCGGGACAGTTTTTTCATGATGGATTCTCCTCCAGGAAAGAGGTGGATGAAGATTATCGGAGAGAACGTGCTGCTTCGATTCCCATGTCCCAAAATCGAGACACGGGGCACCCGGATGGTTACCTGACGGAGTTCAATTCTGCTCCGGAGTGACGGCCATTTGCTTGAGCGCCTCGATGGCGCGCTCGAGGTGAACGCCGCGCGAGCCCTTGATGAGCACAACGTCTCCGGGTTGGAGGTTATGGAGCAGCCAGCGGCCGGCGGCTGCGGCGTCAGGAAGAAACAGGGATGCGACTCCGCCGGCGCAGGCGGCCGCGGCGAGGTGTTGCGCATTGCCATGCACACCAACAACCAGGTCGAGTCCGGCTTCGGCAGCGGCGCGTCCGCAGGCGGCGTGGAGCGCGTGGCCGTGCTCTCCGAGCTCAAGCATTTCGCCGGCGACCAGGATGCGGCGGCGGGCGAGGCGTCCGGCCAGGGTGCGAATCATGGAACGCAGAGCCTCGGGATTTGAGTTGTAGCTGTCGTTGAGAACGGTTGCGCCGCGAAGCTCAAGAATTTCGCCGCGTTTGTCACCGGGGGTGAGCGCGGCGAGGGCGGAGATGGCTGCGTCGAGACTGACACCCGCTTCAAGAGCGACGGCTAGGCCGGCCATTGCATTCGACGCATTGTGCGAGCCGAGCAGGCGAAGGGTCAAGCTGGATTCGCGCTCACCGGCGCGAATTTTGAGATGCAGGCCGGACCCATCTTCGGATCCCTCAAGAACCTGTGGATTGGCGCAGGGACCGGCGCCGAAGTAGACCACGCGGCCTGGAAAATCGCGGCCAAACTGGGAGACATAGGGGTCGTCGCAGTTGAGAAAAGCGACGCCAGTGGAAGGCAACGCGGCAACGAGTTCGAACTTTGCGCGCGCAATGCCGGTCTGACCGTCGGCGAAGTTCTCGATGTGAGCGGTGCCGACGTTGGTGACTACGCCCCAATCAGGCGCGGCGATGCGCGCGAGGGCCGCAATTTCGCCGGCGTGGTTCATGCCCATTTCAACGACGGCGTATTCATGCCGGGGTTCGAGACGCAGAAGTTCAAGCGGCAGGCCGAAGCCGTTGTTGAGATTGCCGCGGGACTTGAGCACGTTGAATTGCGCGCCGAGCGCGGCGGCGACAGCTTCCTTGGTGGTGGTTTTGCCGGCCGAGCCGGTGATGGCGACAACGCGGCGTCCCCACTGGCGGCGAACGTGCGCGGCAAGGGATTGCAACGCGACGAGCGGGTCTTCAGCGATGAGCAGCGGGACGGCGAGAACGGCGTCGGGCAGCGAGGCAACGCGAGCACGCGAGACGACGGCGGCGATGGCACCGCGATTAAGAGCGCCGCAGAGAAAGTCGTGGCCATCAAGGCGCTCGCCACGCACGGCGAAAAAAAGCTCGCCAGCGTTGACCGTGCGCGAGTCAATGGAATAGCCGCTCACCGCAAGCGTTCCGGGATTGGCGATGCCGGCCGGAGCCTCAAGCACCGCGCCCGCGCCGATTGCCGCTTCTGCGAGAGTGAGCTTCATTGTTCTTTAACGTAACCCAGATCGCGAAGTACTGTCAGTGACGTTTCAGTGTCATCGAAGGGAATCGTTCTGTCTGCAAGGATTTGTTCTTTCTCGTGTCCCTTGCCGGCGAGCAGAACCACGTCGCCCGGTTTGGCCGCTTCGAGTGCGAGGCGGATGGCCGCGGCGCGATCGGGCTCGATGACGTATTGGACTCCGGTGGACTTCAGGCCGGGTTCGATTTCCGCCAAAATGGCCAGCGGATCTTCGGAGCGGGGGTTGTCGCTGGTGGCGACCACGTAGTCGCTTCCGTTGCCCGCGGCCTGGCCCATCTTCGGACGCTTGGTGCGGTCACGGTCGCCACCGCAACCGAAGAGCGTGATAACGCGCGCGCCGGATTTCGCGGTCATCTGGCGGGCGAGCGTTGTGAGGTTGATGAGAGCGTCGTCGGTGTGGGCGTAGTCGACGATGACGGTGAAGGGCTGGCCGGCGTGGACAAGCTGAAATCGGCCGGGAACGGGTTGGAGATCAGGAACGAATGCGATGAGCTGATCGAAAGCGACGCCGCGCCCATGGGCCGCGGTGAATGCCGCGAGCAGGTTGAGGATGTTGACTTCACCGGCGAGACGCGACGTAAGCTGGGCAGAACCGGCTGGTGTTTCAAGATGGAAAGTCGCACCGCTGGGAGTGAGCTTGCAGTTCACTGCGCGCCAGTCGCCGGCATCGATGCCATAGGTACGGACCTCTGCACCGGCATTGAGGGCTGCGGCGGACAACTGCCTTGCACGCGGGTCGTGCGCGTTGATGACGGCGACGCGCGGCGCCGGATAAACGGTTCCGTCGAAGAGCAGGCGCTTGGCGGCAAAGTAGTTGTCCATGGTGCCGTGATAGTCGAGGTGATCGCGCGTCAGGTTGGTGAAGACGGCGACATCGAAATTAATTCCTGTTGCCCGGCCCTGATCGAGGCCATGGCTTGAGACTTCCGTGACAAGCTCGGTAGCTCCGCGGGCTGCGCCTTCGGCCATGAGTTCGAAGAGATCACGCGACTCGGGCGTGGTGTGGACCGAGGGACGGACTTCGCCTGCTACGTGGTACTCGATGGTGCCGACGAGCACGGTGGTGCGGGAGGCGGCATTGAGCAGTGCTTCGGTGAGAAAGGCAGTGGTGGTTTTGCCGTTGGTGCCGGTGATGCCGGTGGCGGCGAGAGCGCGTTCGGGATGGCCGAAAAATGCTGCGGAAGCCTGGGCCAGCGCGCGGCGGCCGTGCTCGACTTCGAGGACAGGCAGGCCGGGCTCGAAGACGAGAAGGTGGTCGAACTTCGGTGCGGAGTCGGTGATGATGCCGAGCGCGCCGGACGCAATGGCTTTTTCAACGTAGCGGTTGCCGTCCGTCGAGCCGCCTTTCATGGCGACAAAGACGGAGCCNNCGGCGGGAGTCGTATTCAACGCCGGCGATGGGCGCGGCGGAGTCTCCGGCGGCGCCTACGGCGGTTATTTCCTGAGCTAGATCTTTCCAATTCATCTCGGGTTCCATTGTAGTTTGCGGGGGCTCGACGCAACAGAATTGCGGTAAGATGCGTGCATGAGTTCGGAAAGAATATCCATATACGACGATTTAGAGCGCGATCTGCGCGGGTTTCCGGTCGGCGACTATGTGCGGGCTTATGCGAAGGCTTATCTGGAAGCGGACTTAGAAACAATCAGGAAGCTGCAGGAACTCCTGCTCGGCGATATCTCCGAACGCAGTGAACCAGGCGCGCCCCCGGACATGCCCCCGGACGCGCCCATTGGAGCGCCCAATAAGCCTCGACCGCACTTGAATTCCGGCGCGGTTGCCGTGCCGGAACCTGATGACGCAGACTCAGCCAGGGAGGATGTATATCCCGTTCAAGCGTTTCCGCCGTCTTCGCGGCCGACGATCCCATCGAAGATCAGGGTGGCGCAGTCTGCGCAGACTGACTGAACAGCGGCCCAATCTTGCCACCGGGGCGCCAGATGCTTATATGCTGACAGATTCACATCCCGCAGGTCGTAAGGCAAAGGCGTTGCCAGTTGAATCTGGAGCTGCTGCAAAGCCGATTCGCCATTCGTTTGGGGATAGAGGCTGTCAAATGAGCGCAAAGCCGAGATCGCGGTTTCGTTCCCCATGGAGTGAAAGAGGGCTGCGAAATCGAGGTAGTCGCGGGTCGCGTTGCGCTTGAGGATCAAGACGGCCTTGATGCGCAGCATTTCGGCAACTGTTGGTACGGTAAGTTGCTGGCCGAATCGTTCGATTTGCGTCGTATCCAGAGGCTGATCTCGAATGAGCTGACGGACCCCTGTCTCGATGCCATCGAGGCTGCCCAATATCTGCACTGGAGGGCGAATGCGCGCAGTTTTCCAGCCGGCAACCGATTCCAACTGGGCCAATACCTGATCAAAGCGCTGGCGGAGATCGGTGAGGACATGATCGGCGTCCTGCGAGAGCCGATGGTCGGCGTAGATGGCCGCGGCGGTGCCACCGACAAGGACCGCGTCCGGCAAAACGCGTTGGAGATGAGCTGCCGAGGAAAGAACCTGTTCCCACTCAGGCAGCTTTGAGGTGCTGTTCGGCATACTGCCTCCAGAAGTGGTGCCGCTGGGCGTATGGGTCCTGTGCATGTGCAAGAGCGACGCGGAGGATATCTTCCATGAGGTCGCGGTCTTTGAGGGCAGCCGAACGCAACTGGGCCCAATCCTCGCGCTTGCCGCGTTCGATCACATCGTCGATCGCAGGCAGGATATATCCCACCCCATCCTTCAAATGCCGGTGCAACATGGCTCGACCTTCCCGAAAAACTCCTGTAGCAATTCAAGATAATCAAGGAAAACATATCACAAACCAGCAGTTTCGCTCATTCGGTTCCAGCACTCTTCGACGAGACGGCGTTGCCTGGAATCGACGCTACCTTCCGCAGCGGACAACGATCTGCGTACCGGCCGGGACCATGGTGCCGGCCGCGGGAGCTTGCTCGCGGACGGTGCCGTTGCCGGTGATCTGGACTTCAAGGCCGGCGGCGGCCGCTTGCTCAATGACTTTGCGCATCGACAGGCCGATGAGCGATGGGACCTGAAGGCGTTTGGCCTCACTCACCGTAACCTGGTTGGACGGATTTGGATTTTGAGGAGCGGGTTGGGACGCTTGCGTGTTGGTAGAGGGAGTTCCGGCGCCGGCCTTTGCGACATTGCCGGATGCATCGGCGATTATTGCACCGGAGTTTGCCGTTTGCGCTGCGGGTTGGGCAGTTGCTTGTCCGTCGGCGCCTGGCGCGGGGCGCAGCGGATCGTCGCTGGGCAGATCGTTGGCGGCGGCGTAGAGCGCGTTGATGTCGCCGGTATTCTGTCCGCCGTCGTCTTCCGCAATCGTTGCTTCCTTCTTGCCAGTGGGCTTCGGAGGGCGCACATCGATGTCGTGAGGAACACCGAGATACTCGAGTACCTGCTGCGCCACCTCCTGAAACACCGGCGCGGAGACGGCTGCGCCGTAGTAGGAAGCGCCCTTGGGGTTGTCAATGATGACGGCAACGGAGATCACCGGATTGTTGATGGGCGCGATGCCGGCAAAGGATGCGACGTGCATGGTCTTCGAGTAGAGATGCGTGGCCGGATCGATCTTTTGCGCGGTGCCGGTTTTGCCGCCGGAGGAGTATCCGTTGAGCTGCGCGCCCTTGCCGGTGCCGAAGAGCACCACGCCTTCCATCATTTTGCGCATCTGGGCCGCGGTCAGTTCAGAGAGCACGCGGTGCGCACCGGGCGGAAGCGGGTTGGGCAGTTCTTCACCGGGCTTGAAGGGGGAAGCTTGCAACGGCTGCGATGCGCCGGTCTTTTGGGCAGCGGCATCGACTTGAGCGGGCATGAGGACGTGGGGCGGCAGATAGACGCCTCCGTTGGCGATGGTTGAAACCATCGACACAAGTTGCAGCGGAGTGACGGCGATTTCCTGGCCGATGGCAATGGATGCGTACGACGTTGTGCCCCAGCGCTTCACAGGCTGCAACAGGCCGCGCGTCTCGCCGGGCAATTCCGTGCCTGTGCGCTGACCAAACCCGAAGTTGCGAATGTATTCGTAGAACTTATCCTGTCCAATTTTCTGCACCATTTTCACGGCGGCCACGTCGCTGGAATGTTCCAGCGCCTCGTGTACTGTGATGACGCCGAAGTGGTCTGCCTTGTCGTCGTGAATAATGCGGCCCGGAAGAGACATCTGTCCGCCCTGGCAGTCAACCATGTCGTCTGGCTTGACGGCTTGCTGGTCAAGCGCGGCGGAATAGGTAACCAGCTTGAAGGTCGAGCCGGGCTCGTAGACGTCGCTGACGGCATGATCGCGCAGCAGCGCGGGCGTGGTGCGGCGGAAGTCATTCGGATTGAAGGTGGGACGGACAGCCAGCGCGAGAATCTGGCCGGTATGCACGTCCTGCACCACGACGGTGCCATTGGCTGCCTGCGTCTTCTCCATCACGTGGTCCAGCGCCTGCTCGGCAAGGAACTGGATGTTCTCATCGATGGTGAGGACCAGGTTTTGGCCGGGTTCGGGCTCGTGTTCGGTGGATCCGAGGCGGCGTGCGTGGGCATCGACAGCGGTGTACATGCGGCCGGGAACGCCGTGCAACTGCGGCTCGAATTTCTGTTCAAGGCCGCCGAGGCCGTCGTCGTCCACACCGACGTAGCCGAGCACCTGCGCGGCGATCTGGTTGTCAGGATAGAAGCGCTCGAACTCCTTTTGAAAGTAGAGGCCCTTCATGGGGAGAGCCTTGACGCGTGCGGCAATGTCGGGGGTGACGCGACGCGCGATCCAGGCGAAGCTGTTGCCTTTGTTGAGGCGCGTGAGAATCTCCTGCTCGCTGGTTTGCGCGTCGTCGGGGTCGGTGTGGACGATGGCGGCCAGAGTGTGCGCGGCAGTGGGCTTGTCTTCGATCTCGGTGGGCACGGCGTAGATGGAGTCGACCTGGACGGTCATGGCCAGCTCGTGCAGGTTGCGGTCGGAGAGCACGCCGCGGCGGGGAGCTACCTCAAAGGTGCGCTGCTGCTGCTTCTGCGCGCGCTCAACAAATTCCTGGTGGCGGACGATCTGGAGCCAGAAGAGGCGGCCGGCGATGGCGCACGCCCAGAGAAGAAAAAACAGGCAAATCAGCCAGAAGCGCGCCCGCTTGAGGGGCGGGACGCGCGGTGGGTTCGAACCGTTGCGAATGTATCGAAGATTTGCCTGCATGGCGGATGAACTTCAGCTTCTAGCCTCTAGCTTCTAGCTTCTAGCTCCCAGCTATTGGCTCGTAGGTTTCAGCCGTATGGGCCCCTCCAGTTTACTGTTTGATGCTCATTGCCAAATGCCCGAGTCTGACCAAACCGATGAAGCGCTGCAAGGGGCTAAAGCCCCATCTCTCTCACTTACCTCTCATTGCGGCACGACTGAAGTCGTGCCCTTTCGCACGCC
>PMWR01000353.1 GCA_003166055.1 Acidobacteriaceae bacterium | reverse complement strand
ACCGAGGGGCAGGGGTTTGCGCAGGGCGCGACGGCGAATTCAAACCAGGTGGAGGACACGACCGGGTATACGCCGGACGAGAGCGAGTACAACGATCTGAACACGGATCGCGAGTTGTTTGCGCTGCGGGCGGTAGCGAAGTCGCTGGAAAAGATTACAGAGAAGAAGTCGCTGCTTTATTTTTCCGGCGGAATTTCACGCGACGGGATTGAGAACGAGGCGTCGTTGCGATCAGCGATCAACGCGGCGGTGCGGGCGAACCTGGCGATTTATAGCGTGGACACGCGCGGGTTGGAGGCGGTCACAGCATTGGGTAATGCGTCGACTGGGAGCCTGCGCGGGCAGGGCGCGTACAGTGGCGGAGCGCTGCTCAACAACATGAACGGCAACCTTGCTTCGCAGGAAGTGATGTCGACGCTGAGCATGGATACGGGCGGCAAGGCGTTCCTCGATTCAAATGATTTTGCTCCCGCGTTTGCGAAGGTGCAGAGCGATTCATCGTCTTATTACGCAATTGGATTTCACAGCGCGAATCCGGCACGGGATGGGCGGTTCCGCAAGCTGACGATCAAGCTGAACCGGCCGGGCGTGAAGCTTGAATACCGGCCTGGATACTATGCGCCGGCGGACTTCCAGCACGCGGGCAAGGAAGACCGCGAACGCGATCTGGAGGAGCAACTGGCAAGCGATCTTCCGGCGACGGATATGGCCGTTTACATGGACGCGATGTACTTCAGGCTGGATGAGAATCGGTTCTTTGTGCCGGTCTCGCTGATTGTGCCGGGCTCGCAGATTCCGTTTGTGAAGGGCGGCGACAAGGACAAGGCTACGCTGGACATTATCGGTTCAGTGACCGATGAAGCCAAGCGGCCGATTGGGCATGCGCGCGAGACGGTGAAGCTGAATCTGGACCCGAGTTTGCAGGCGCGGCAGAAAAACATTCAATACACGACGAGCTTTAATCTGCCGCCGGGCAAGTACACGCTGAAGTTTGTGGTGCGCGAGAATCAGACGGGACGCATGGGGTCGTTTGAGGCGGATATTACGCTGCCGGATATGAAGAAATCGCCGCTGAAGATGAGTTCGATTGTGCTGGCGTCGATGCGGCAGCCGAGCAAGCTGCAAGACCCGCTGGTTCGGAATGGCGAGCAGTATGTGCCGAATATCAGCCACGTATTTCGCCAGGATCAGCACATGTATCTGCTGTATGAGATTTATGGGCCGGCGAAGGAGAAGGCCCCAGCGGATGCTCCCAGGGGGACCAAGGCGGGGATCAATTTGTTGAGCAGCCTGGAACTGATTCAGGGATCGACAAAGGTGTATGAGACGCCGATGGTGCAGGCCAGAGCAATCAATGTGGAGGGCCGGGACGCGGTGGCGATTGAGCTGGATGTGCCACTGGCGGGGCTGAAGCCGGGTCCGTACATCTGCCAGTTGAATGTGATTGACGATGCGAGCGGGAGTTTCGCGTTTCCGAGGTTTGCCATATTGGTGCGGGAGCCGGTTGCGGCAGCGGCTGCGCCGCCTGCTGGGGCGCAGTAGCTTCTTAGCTCTCAGCTTTCAGCTCTTAGCTACGGGCTGCTGGTGTTTGCCGTTTCGTCTTCCTGGGCGCGGTAGGGGCAGTGGCGGCAGCCGGAGTTGCAGCAGGAACCGCGCTTGAGGTGATAGGCCGCGGTAAAGACCATGTATTCGCCTTCTAAGTAATAGTCTTCGGGTGCGAGCTTCGGCGGCGGTGCGGCTGGCGGGGAATCCTGGTCCATTCTTGCTTCTCCTTCGAAAATGCTGACTATTGCGGTGGATGCGGATGCGAACGTGGACGTCCGCGGTACAGCGGGTCTGGAGACCCGCGCTACTTTCATGACTGGTTGTGAGCCGAAGGATCATGAATGACTATTTTCTCCTGAAGCTGCGATGTGTGGGCGGGGCCGTCGGCGGCAATCGGTAGAATTGAAGCATGACACTCACTGCGCAGGATCGTGCCCGCAGAATCAAAATCATTCTCTTTGACGTGGACGGCGTGCTCACCGACGGCGGCATCTGGTTCCTGCCTGTTCCCGCGGCCGATGGAACTCCGGCCACAAAGATGGTGGAGTTCAAAGGCTACAGCGCGCATGACGGCGCCGGGATTACGCTGGCGCGGCTGGGCGGGATGAAGTGCGGGGTGATCACGAAACGCATCAGCGACAGCGTGGCGCTCAGGGCGCGCGACCTGAAGATGGAGTTTGTGTACCAGGGACAGGCCTTCAAGATGCAGGCAGTACGGGAAATCATGCTGAAAGAGGGCGTGACGATGGAGGAGATTGCGTATGTGGGTGACGACGTGATCGATCTGCCGGTGATGCGTGAGGTGGGCCTGGCAGTGGCTGTCGCCAATGCACGCGAACGGGTAAAAGCCGAGGCGCACTACGTGACGCCGCACAGTGGGGGACAGGGCGCGGGGCGGGATGCGATCGAGTTTATTCTTGAGGCCAAGGGAGTGCTGGATCGGTGCATCGCGGCCTCGATTGATGAGAGCAATCCGCTGCCGCCTTCGATGGATATTGGGAGGGGCGGGGATTTGAAGTAGGCGGCGCAGCTTCCCACCCTTCCGACAAAAAGAATCGGAAGGATGGGGCACGGCGCTCAGAGGAGAACGAAAAGAAGACGCAGGTCCTTCGACTCGCTCCGCTCGCTCAGGATGACAGCCTCAAATGGAATGGACCAGCTTGACGACGTTATGAATGTTGAGAAGAAAAAAGCGGTGGTGCTGTTGAGCGGGGGGCTGGACTCGGCGACAGTGCTGGCGATTGCGCGCAGCGAGGGGTACGAGCTGTACGCGCTGTCGTTCCGCTATGGTCAGCGGCATGTGTTTGAACTGGAGGCTGCAGCGCGGGTTGCGGCGCGGATTGGCGTGGCCGACCACCGAACCGCGGTGATCGATCTGCGAGTTTTTGGCGGGTCGGCGCTGACAGGCGATATCGACGTTCCCAAGGGACGGACGGCGGACGAGATGGGGCATGGGATTCCGATTACCTATGTGCCGGCGCGGAATACGATTTTTCTTTCGTTTGCGCTGGCGTGGGCGGAGGTGCTGGGGTCAAGCGACATCTTTATCGGGGTGAACGCGCTGGATTATTCGGGCTATCCAGATTGCCGGCCGGAGTTTATTGAGGCGTTTGAAAAGATGGCAAGCCTGGCGACGAAGGCCGGCGTGGAAGGGCGGCAAGCGCTGAAGATTCACACGCCGCTGATTGCGATGACCAAGGCGCAGATTATCAAAAAAGGCCTGGAACTGGGCGTGGATTACGGGCTGACCAGCAGCTGTTACGATCCTTCGGCGGCGGGAAAACCGTGTGGGGAGTGCGATTCGTGCGTGCTGCGAAGGAAGGGATTTGAGGAGAATGGGATGGAAGATCCGTTGGGGGAAAAGCAGGGGCGAGGGAATAGGGAATAGGGAATATGGAACAAGGCCCTGAGTCGACATTGCGTTGCAGGAGTGATGAAAAGCAACCGCAGGTCCTTCGACTTCGCTGCGCTTCGCTCAGGATGACAGCGTGTTTTTTAATATGAGCTTTCGAGACACCACAACGGGAGCTGGGAGCTGAAAGCTGAAGGCTGGTTTTGATGAGTTACGCGGTGAAGGAGATTTTTTATACGCTGCAAGGGGAGGGCGCGCAGGCGGGGCGGGCTGCGGTGTTTTGCCGGTTTGCGGGGTGCAATCTGTGGTCGGGACGGGAAGCGGACCGGGCGACGGCGGTTTGCCAGTTCTGCGATACGGATTTTTTCGGTGTCGATGGAGACGGCGGGGGAAGATTTGAGGATGCGCGGGATCTGGCGGCGGCAGTCGAGGAAAAGTGGCCTGGAGGCGCGGGGCAGGGAAAGCGTTTTGTGGTGTGCACGGGCGGCGAGCCGCTGCTGCAGATGGATGCGGCGTTGATTGACGCGCTGCACGCGCTTGGATTTGAAATTGCCGTGGAGACCAATGGAACGATCGCGGCTCCGGCTGGCCTCGATTGGGTGTGCGTGAGCCCCAAGGCGGCGGCGGTGCTGCGGCAGAAGAGCGGAGACGAACTGAAGCTGGTTTTTCCTCAGGAGAAGGCGACTCCGGACGAGCTTGCCGGGCTAGGATTCAGGCATTTCTTTTTGCAGCCGATGGATGGGCCGAACCGGATGGCAAACACGGAGCTTGCGCTGAAGTATTGTCTCGGCCATCCGCAATGGCGTTTGAGCCTGCAGACACACAAGCTTCTGGGCATCCGGTAAGGGCTTCGCGCCAGCTTTTGATTGGACCTGTTTGGGTGGACCTGATCGGGATCGAACCGATGACCTCTTCCAAGCCACGAGTACTTCAAATCGGGATTCTTCAGTTCAAACGTCAAAGTCGACTACCCGAACCTCTTGATTCAGAATTGCGATTGTGGCTCGGCGATATACTCGAAGACATGCGTAGTTTATCTTTGACTGTCTTTGTTTTGTGGAGTCTCGTGGTGGTTAGTCCCCTGTCGGGAAGCGCCCAAAGCGCATCGGGGGCAGTTGCGACAGCGGAGATTTCGGCGGATCTGGGCACCTGCTCCGCGCTAATCACCGTGACTGGCGCCGACTCCAAACCGGTGTATGGCGCAAAGGTCAATACGCGTATCCGGTACGGCCTGCTCGGCGTAAAAAGGCTCGACCTTGAAGCCTTTACAGGCGCCGACGGGCAACTGAAGATTACGAATCTGCCGGAGGTTCTGAAGAAGCCGATGTATATCTATATTCAAAAGGACAACAAGCAGGAGACCGTGGAATTCAGGCCCGATATGCGTTGCCGCGCCACATTCAACGTGCAACTGAAGTAGGGAGATGCCAACTGTGGTTCAATCTGGACTGCTATGCCAGAATTGAAATCTACATATGCATTGCGGATTTTGCAACCATCGCACCCGGTTCGCAAGCTCATAGTTTCTTTCTGAGATACTCAAACACTGCATTCCCAATAAGTGCGGAGATCGCAGCTATCAAGAAGCTTGTCCTCGTAAAGATATTGCTCAACGCGAATGCCAGGCTTTTCCAGTCAGTCCTCACCGCCGGCGACCAGGTTGTGCTGACCTGGAGCACGACCGATGCCTCCACGGCATCCATCGACGGTCTGGGCGATGTGCCCACGTCGGGCGTAAGGACTGTCACTCCAACTGTCTCGACCAGCTATCATTTGCTGGCCAAGGGTGCGGGAGGTTCGGCAGAGACTTCTGTTCGTGTTACAGTAAATGCACCGCCAGCCACCGTGGCGCCTGCCAACACCATGAGCGCCGAAGAAGAGTTTAGCGCCAACGTTCAGCCCATCTTCTTCGATTACGACAAATACGACATCCGCGCCGACGCCCAGGCGACGCTCTCGCACGACGCCACTTACCTGGTGAGCCATCCGAATGTGAAGATTCTCATCGGCGGCTACTGCGACGAGCGCGGCTCGAATGAGTACAACCTTGCGCTGGGTCAAAACAGGGCAGAGTCCGCCAAGAAGGGGTTGGTGAACGCTGGAGTGGCAGCCAGCCGCATCCGCGTCATCAGCTACGGCAAGGAGAGGCCCTTCTGCACAGAGTCAACGGAGTCTTGCTGGCAAAAGAACCGTCGCGCCGGCTTTTCAGTGGACCGCTAGGGCATCGATGAGCACGCATGGCCCTTCTTATCCGGAGTTGTTACACTGATGCGATTCGCTGCAACTCAGCCTCTGCTTGCTCGGTTGCAGCGAGTTTCTTTTGATGACTGAAGAGCACCGATTTGCATTGTGACTTCAGAATGAGAATTCGCGGCGATCTTGCAGATCGCTCAGAGCGCAACGATGGGCCTGCGACAAGTTCTTTGCTATGGGCAAGTTCGGCACCAATGCACGAATCGCTTTCTATCTGGATACTAAGAACATTGGAGGAAGGCACTGCTGTCCGGTTTAATTTG
>PMWR01000488.1 GCA_003166055.1 Acidobacteriaceae bacterium | reverse complement strand
GAGCGGAGTCTGGCCCGCTTTTGGGCCAAACGGAGTCGAAAGCCTGCCCTGAGCGCAGTCGAAGGGGACCTGCGGTCGCACTTCGGAGATCCTGGTAGTCAAACACCATAGGAGAGAAGCAATGAAATCCTTCACCGTCTTCGCCCTCGCTGCCGTACTCGCTCCAGCCGCCCTCGCCCAGCATCAGGCCTTCACCGTCAATCCCGACTCCAGCCAGGTCAAGATAACGCTCAATACCACCCACGAAGTCGTCAACGGCGTCTTTCACGTCCAATCCGGATCGATAGACTTCGACCCCAGCGCTTCCAGGATTTCGGGTTCTGTAGTCGTCCTCGCCGGCAGCGGCAAGACCGGCAATGACAGTCGCGACAAGAAGATGAACAAGGACATCCTCAAGGTCGAGCAGTACGCAACTGTTTCCTTTGAGCCCAAGGCCTATACCGGCGCAATAGCTCCTTCAGGCGACTCGGCCATTCAGGTGACCGGCATCTTCACGCTCCTCGCCACGCCTCACCAGATCACCATCCCCATCCAAGTCCATATTGAAGGCACAGCCGCAACGGCCAAGGCTCATTTTGTCGTACCGTACGTCCAATGGGGACTGAAGAATCCAAGCTTCTTGATCTGGAAAGCGGACAACGACGTCGCCATCGACCTCAATCTCACTGGCCGCCTTTCAAAATAGAGAACCGCCTTCTTCACACGCAGCGACTGCCCCACCGCAGGGTTTTGCCTATAAATTCCCTCCGAAGGCGCACAAAAGAAAATGAGAGAACCCGCACCTGCCCCGCACCCGCCGACGAGCTTCAACCAGCAGTGCAAGGATGCTCCCGCCGCCCGCCACCCCTGCGAGCGAATAGCGAGCGTCCGCCCCAACGCAGGTGGTTTGGCAAGCGCCATCAACTTTCCTGTCTGATGGCGGCAGCCTTGGCGGAACTCTCCACCGCTGGGCGCAGCCCTCTGCCACGAAGTCGAATGCGCAGCGCGATGGCGAAAAAACAGACTAGAGCCAGGATTTCGACGAAGATTTTGCCTCCATCGAGCAGATCGGGATGCCCGTCCTTCAGGTCCGGATCGGTAAAGATGCTATGCACGAAGACAAGCGCCACTGCGGGAAAAACAAGGTAGTGTAGACGCCTCCAAAGCGGCCGCCCGACACGGGATCGGAGCAGCGAAGTTACAAAGACGATGAGCAGAAGATACATTGCGCCGGCGCCGGCGAGGTTGATGAGCGGCTGCAGCGGCGATTGAATGGGCAGCAGGATATCGAAAACGCGAAAAGGCGGCTTGTCGAGAAACAGCAGCACCAAAGGGTGGGTGAGCACAAGCAGGATCGTTCCATAGGCGGTCCACCGATGGAAAGCAAAGAGATTGAGCCGCAGATGCGGCCAGTAACGCACCGGGCTATATCGCAGGGAGATCAGCAATCCGAGCAGGAGATTGAGTGCGGCGCCTCCTGCCGCCGCGAGGCCGAGATAGGAACAAAGATCCAGTAGAGTCATGGTTGCCTTTGAATTGCATGGGAGTCGCGGAGTTCGGCGCAACGCCGGCGGAGTATAGAAGTTCTCGTTGGCCGACGAGCTTGTGCTGACCAGTATATCGAGGCCCCGCCTGAAAAGGCCCCAGGGACTGAGTTTCTGCTTTCCTGGCGGGCCAGGGGATGACTCCGCCCTCAAGGCCGCAATTGAAGCCCACAGAACCGGCTGAGGAATGTATTGTATTTCCTAAGACCATTTGCCCGACCCGAGCGTCCTGCTCGAAAACTCCGTTCCTCCGGAAAACAACGACCATGCGTAGTCCTTTCTGTCCGATCTTTGCCAACCCCACACCTTGCCAAAAGGGAGCCTATCCTCGTGCCTAGTTCTTTTGTGTCCAGCCTATTTCGCCATGCCACCTTCGCCTGCACCTTCTCAGCCCTCGCCCTTGCCGCAGCCGCGCAGCAGCCGACGCCGCCTAAGTCGGATGGTCCATTCGACGGCCTCTCCGCGCTGAAGCTGCGCCAGATCGGTCCCTTCCGCGGTGGCCGGGTCGGCGCTGTTGCCGGTGTTGCCGGACAGCCGTTCGTCTATTACTTCGGGGGCACCGGCGGCGGCGTCTTCAAGACCGTGAACGGCGGCCACACCTGGCAGCCGGTGACGGACGGGCAGATCAACTTCGGCTCCATCGGCTCCATCGCCGTCGCCCCCTCTGACCCCAATGTGGTCTACGTCGGAACCGGCGAAAGCACCATCCGTGGCAACGCCTCCCGTGGCGACGGCGTCTACAAGTCCACCGATGCCGGAAAGACGTGGACCCACGTCGGCCTCGAAGAGACGCAGCAGATCGGCCAGATTTGCATCGACCCGAAAAACCCCGATCTCGTCTATGTCGCCGCCATGGGTCACATGGCCGGCCCCAATCCCGATCGCGGCGTTTTCCGCTCCAAAGACGGCGGCAAGACCTGGCAAAAGGTTCTCTTCAAAAGCGACAATGCCGGCGCGGTCGATCTGGCCATGGACCCCGGTAACCCGCGCGTCCTCTATGCCGCAATCTGGCAGGTGGTGCGCAAGCCATGGACTTTCGAAAGCGGCGGCCCGGACGGGGGCATCTGGAAGTCGACCGATGGCGGCGACACATGGAAGGAGCTGACCCACAACCCAGGGCTGCCCAAGGGCGTTCTCGGCCGCATCGGCGTCACCGTATCACCCGCCAATCCTGATCGCGTCTGGGCGCTTATCGAGGCCCAGGAGGGCGGGGTATTCCGTTCCGATGACGCTGGAGCCACCTGGACCAAGCTCAACGGCGACAACTCCATCAAGCAGCGCGCATGGTACTATTCGCAGATCTTCGCCGATCCCAAGAGCGAGAACACTGTCTACGCGGTGAACACCAGCTTCTTCCGCTCCACGGATGGCGGCAAGACCTTTACCAGGATTCGCAACCAGCACGGCGACAATCACGATCTATGGATAGCGCCGGAAGATCCCAACCGCTTTATTGAATCCAGCGACGGCGGCGCGCAAATCACCTTCGACGGCGGCAAGAGCTGGAGCACTGAAGACAATCAGCCCACCGGCCAGTTCTACCGCGTCGCCGTGGACAACGACTTTCCCTACCACATCTACGGTGCGCAGCAGGACAATTCAACGGTCGCCATTCTCAGCCGCAGCAACGACGGCGCCATCTCCGAGCGTGACTGGCACGACGTAGGCGGTGGCGAAAGCGGTTGGATCGCTCCCGACCCGCTCGATTCGAACTTCGTTTACGCCGGCTCTTACGACGGCCTGCTCACCCGCCTCGACACAAAGAACGGCACCATGCGCGACGTCAACGCCTGGCCCGACAATCCCATGGGTTCCGGTGTTGAAGCCATGAAGTACCGCTTTCAGTGGAGCTTCCCGCTGCTCTTCTCGCCGAACAATCCAAAGCGCCTCTATGCGGGCGCCAACGTCCTTATGGCCACTACAGATGAAGGCCAGCATTGGACGGTGATGAGTCCCGATCTCACCCGCAACGATAAATCGAAGCAAGGTCCCAGCGGCGGGCCCATCACCAAAGACAACACCGCGGTCGAGTATTACGACACCATCTTCACCGTGGACGAATCGCCTCTGAAAGCCGGACTCATCTGGGTCGGTTCAGATGACGGTCTCATCAACCTCACCACGGACGACGGCAAAACCTGGCAGAACGTCACGCCCAAGGACGCGCCCGAGTGGATTCGCATCAACGGCATTGCCGCGTCTCCCTTCGATCCCGGCACTGCCTACGTCGCGGCTACCATGTATCTCACTGACGACTTCCATCCCTTCCTCTGGAAGACGACCGACTACGGCAAGAGCTGGAAGAAAATCGTCGACGGCATTTCTCCCAACGACTTCACCCGCGCCATCCGACCTGATCCGAATCAGAAAGGCCTTCTCTTCGCCGGCACCGAGTCGCACCTCTACATCTCTTACAACGACGGTGAAAAGTGGCTGCCCTTCCAACTCAACCTCCCTGAAACGCCAGTCACCGATATCACCTTTCAGAAGCGCGACGACGACATGATTCTCTCNNGAATATGGCGGCAGAAACCCAATCGCGGGACAGAATCCCGCCGATGGCGTCTTCTATTACTTCTTCAAGGAGAAGCCCAAGGACGAAGTCAAGCTGCGCATCCTCACTGCCTCCGGCAAACTGGTGCGCGAAATCTCTTCGAAGCCCCCCGCGCATCCCGATGAACCGGGCGATGACGACGAGGGCCCGCACAACTCGCTTCTTCCCGCCAAGGAAGGCTTGAACCGCTACGTCTGGGATCTTCGCTATGAAAAAGCAACCGGCTTTCCGGGGCTGCTGATGTGGGGCGGCTCCCTCGACGGTCCGTTCGCCATCCCCGGCGACTACAAAGTTGAGCTGGTTGTCGACGGCAAAACGCAGTCAGAGAACTTTGCGATTGTGAAGGATCCCCGCGCACCCACCACTCCGGAACAGTTTGAGCAGGAACTGGCTCTTGGTCTCAAGATTCGCGATCGAGTCACGGACGCCAACAGCGCAGTCATCCACATCCGCTCCGCCAAGGATCAGCTCAAGCCCTATCTCGCCAGCGCCAATGAGAAGGTGAAATCCAGCGCCAAGCAGCTCACCGATCAGTTGACCGCCATCGAAGAGAACATCTACCAGACCAAGCTCCACGCCGATGAGGATGCGCTCAACTTCCCCATCCGCCTCAACAACAAAATCGCGGCTGTGGGTGGAGTGGTCGAGATGACCGACATCTCTCCAACCTCCCAGGCCGTTGAAGTCTTTGACGAGCTATCGAGCAAGCTCCAGGTCGAGCTCGACCATCTGCACCAGGTTGATACGACCGGCATCCAGGATTTCAACAAGCTCATTCAAGAACAGAACATCCCAGCAATCAACCTGACCGCAACTAACCCGGAGCCGGCGAAGAAGTAAGGCATCCATCGCGTGCCGAGTGTCCCATCCATCGAACGTTTTTGTTCTTGTTCGATGGGTGGGAGACCTCAAAGCCCAACCCTCCGCAATCGGGACTCCCGCGCCCCTTGCCGCGAACCAGCGTCCGCCCCACCGCAGGGGTTTTGCCGATAATTAACTGCTTTCGGCGCATAATGAATTCATGACATCCTTTAGCAGGGACCCTCGGGCCATTGGCCGTTCAATTCCGGAGACAAAGCGCCCGTAACCCCTTTGCTGTCACATATCTGCAAATAACTTCAATGGAATCATCCGGTTGGAGCGAAGCCCGTCCTCTATCCCGATGAAGAACAAGGTACTTCCTTGCAGAGATGGGGGGGGCACCCCCCGGCCGAATCCAACCCAGGCCTGGCCCGTCATCCCGAGAGCCCCAGTCCAGTTGTCAAGAGCTACCTCACCGGGGCACTGCAATCTGTCACCTGTAATCTGTCATCTGCCCTTCCGGCAAATCGTCCAGCCATCGCGCCAGCGAATCCGCAAAATCCCTCTTGTCCGATCCCGCTTTCAGCCAGACCAGCATCTTCGCCGCTGCGACTTGCCTGAAAGCCTCCGGCTCCCCGCTGTGTTCGCCCCCAGCCCGCACAAACCACAGCGACGGAACCTTGAGCGCCGTAGCCGGCCCATCCGAATCGAACCGGTCCCGCACCAGCCCGTGTGCCGGAACCATCCGAGCCCGCGCATCGCCGAAAATCAACTGAACGGGCTCATCCATCGGCGATTCGAGCACAACACCCGCCAGTTCCGGATGCGCCGCCGCAATCTCCAGCGCCAGGTTCGCGCCCAGTTCCTTCCCAACCACCACAATCGCGCCCGCCGCAACATGCCGCGTTCCAGTCAGATACGCGAGCGCCGACTCCGCATCCTCCCGCCAGCGCGCCTCGCTCGGCCGCTGAAACTCGCTCTGCCCATACCCGCGATAATCGAACGCCAGCACATTCATCCCCAAATCGTGCAGCGCCGCCAACTCGTCCACCGTATCTCCCAGATTCCCCTTCTGCCCATGCAGATAGAGCACCGTGTCGCGCCCATACCGCGCATCCGCCGCAGCCGGAATCCACCATCCCTTCAGCCGCGGCTCGCCCGCCTCGGTAGTAGCAAATCCAACCGAGTCGAAGGCCAGCCCCAAACTCGCCGGCGTGCTCGTCACAGCCGAGACCGGGTGATACAGCAGTTGCCAGCTCCCCTGCCAGAACAGCAGGCATAGCGCGCCCCAGGCACAAGCCCCCGCCCCCAAAATCGCCAGACTCGCCGCTGTCAGCAGCCATCTCCCCGACACCGTAGGCCCCGGCGTAGTCCGCGCCCGCATGGCCTGCACAAAGACGGACCCCGCGATCACCTCACCCTTTTTCGATTGGCCCTTCTTGTGCGGCATTCGATCGCTCTCCCCGTCTTCGCACCAGGCGAAGCCCATCCTTTATGCTAATTGCGCGAGCCGGTATGCTAATTGCGCAGGCCGGCTTAACCGGCCCAAGGCATTTAGCCCCACGGAGCAACCATCATGTCTGAGTTTGTGCGTATCTGTTCGCAGTCTGAATTGCCCGCCGAAGGCGAGGCTGCTGAATTCACCGCGGCTGGCCGCACCCTGTGCGTCGCTCGCGTCAATGGCTCCATCTCCGTGCTTGACGGCGTCTGTCCCCATGAAGGTGGTCCTTTGGGCGAGGGAATCATCGAAGGGGACCGCGTCGTCTGCCCGTGGCACGCCTACTCCTTCGACCTGCACACCGGTGTCACAGAAAACGACCCCGACCTGAAGGCCGAGGTCATTGAATCCACTATCGAGAACGGCGAGCTCCGCGCCAAGCTCTAAATTCGGGCGCTCTGCATCTCGCTGTTGAGATGCGGGAGACGAGGAAGCGAGAGCGAGCGAATAGCGAGCGTCTGCCCCATCCCAGGTGGCTAATACTTTACGATCGCCGTAAACGAGTCCGGCTTCAAACTCGCTCCGCCGACCAGCGCTCCGTCAATCTCTTCCTGGCCAATCAGCGAGGTCGCGTTGTCCGGCTTCACGCTGCCGCCGTAGAGAATCCGGATCGCCGCAGCNNCCGATAGCCCACACCGGCTCATAGGCAATCACGATCGGCCCCGCGGCTTCGGCTGTAATACCCGCGAATGCTCCGGTAATCTGCGTCTGGAGCACACTTGCGGTCAGGCCCGCTTCGCGCTCCGCCAGCACTTCGCCCACGCAAACNNGTCTCGCCGGTAAACGCGCCCTCCTCGGCGAAATGAATATTCTGCGCGCCCACGGCCACATTCGAGCCATTGCATGCAGCGATGACCGTTGGCAGCAATACCGGGGAAGGGAACAGCGCGATTTCGTCGCGATCGTGGCCGGCAACAAGCGGCAAAAAGGCATCCACAAACGCCTTCGCTTCGGCGGGTGTCTTGTACATCTTCCAATTGGCGGCAATCAGTGCTTTACGTGACATTTTTCAAAGTTCCTCAACTTGATTTTAGTGGATGGTATTCCGTCGCCGGAGTGACAGCGGGCACACGGAACGCTGCCGACCCGGAAAGCAGAAGATTCGAGGGTATTCAGAACCGACACCGCTCAGTTCAGTAGCCCACCCCCGGATGAAATCTTTGTAACCTTCCAGCCGGTTCCGAGTATCTATGCTGAGAACACATGATGCTGACATTCCACGACATCTACACCGAACACTCAGCGCATGTGCACAGGTTTGCCCTGTTTTTGACCCATGACAGCGCGCTCGCCGACGACCTGACGTCGGAAACATTCGTGCGCGCCTGGTCAGCAGCCGAACGAATGGAACAGGCAACCATGCGCAGTTATCTGTTGACGATTACGCGCAACTTGCATCGCGACCACTTGCGACGCGATGCGCGTAATACGCTGCTGGACGAAGCCGTGCCCGCAAACAACTGCAGAATCGAGGAAGAAATCGATGCGCGGGCCGAATTGGCGCGTGTCCTCAATGCGGCTGCGCGCTTACCCCCAATTGATAGAGCCGTGTTCTTCGAGCGCGTTTTGGAAGAACGGTCGTATCAGGAAATCGCGCGCCGCAACGGCCTGAGTGTGGCCGCGGTCAAGGTGAAAGTGTATAGGGCCCGCTTGAAACTCATGCTGGCGAGATAAGGTCCAACAATGAAAAGAATTCAATCCAAGGAGGAAAACACAATGGAGATGCAACTGACTGAAGACGTCATTCTTGACCTGATGCCGCTGTACCTGGGAAATGCAGCGAGCGCGCAGACGCGTAAACTCGTGGAGCAGTACCTGGTGGAGCATCCTGCAGTGGCCGCACTGGCAGCTCGCCAGGCACATCAGCAAGGAAGGGAGTCCGTGCGCAATGAACTCTCCGCGTTGCGCCTCACACGCAATGCGCTGCGGCAGAGGGACTTCAACCTTGCCTTTGCCATTGCATGCACCGCCGCCCCGTTCAGCTTCTGGTACGACGGCGTGCACGGAGGCTCCAAAGGCTGGCTGATGTTGCGCGATCTGCCTTCCCTTGGCATCGCATTCTGGGCTGCGGCCGTGGGGTTCTGGATCGGGTACGCCATATGGGAGCGCAGGACGCGGGCAACCGGGTTGTGAGGTTCAGCGGAGACCAACCATCTGAGCGGATGCAAGGCGGCAGGTTGGGCCTATGCCAGCCTGCCGGTTAGTCCTTCGGCTCAGACGCCCGGATCACCGTCAAATCTTCCGGCACCTCACCGGCGAGAAACGCAGCGCGATGGTCGGGATCGCCGAGGTCCATTTTGAAATGGTGCCATGTGCCGTCCTGCAGCACGCCCATGTTCCAGGGCCCTGAAACCAAGTCGGAAAACTGCCAGACGATATGGAAACCTTCCTCGTTGGTGAACCCCTCGAGGTCGGCCTGGATGATCGCATCACCGCGTTCCCACAGGTGCGATCGCAGTGCATGCAGCGCATTACTTCCAGCTTCAGTGTCGCCGCCTTGCAGATGCTGAAAGGCATAGACCGTTTTGACCTGCTCAAGGAAATCATGGAGCCATTGAACGCCGCTTTCTGGTTTGCATTCGGCGGTCTCTTCGATGAATTCAGCGATCTCGTCCTGGCCGAGTGAGCCGTCGGCGACGGGGTTGCGCTCGATGACCGCGACTTCAACCTCGTCATTGCCGGAGAGCAGGAGCGACTCCCACTCTTCTTCTTCGCCGCTTTCAACGGTCAGCTTGAAATCCGGGTGCGTGTCGCGAACGAATGCTGCGAGTTCCACGAAGGATGGGAACTCTTCATCCATTGACAAGACTCGCGTGTAGTAACCCATGTTCTTCTCCCGCTGGAGCGTGGGATTGCCCCAGTATCCAAGTTTAATTCCCGCTGTCGGGTATCTTCGCCTACCTGGAGATGGTGAGGGAGCCAGGATCGAGGGCAACCTCGTAATAGCCTGCATCGTTCCACGGGAGAACCTTGCCTCCCTGCCTGAGCGTACCTCCGGTCACAGTCACGCGGACGGATTTCCCGGGCGGGAAGTGATCTGGCAACGTCCAGGAGACCACGGTGTTCTTCCCCCTTTGAGTGATTGTTGCGTGTGTAAGTGCTTTCTGACCCACCCAGTAAGCGCCGACGTTGACCATGCTGTCGATCCACACATCCCCAAACGACTTGGCATGATCGATGCTTTCAATCACATCGGCGACGTTGACAGGCGCATAACCGCCATCGCCGCCAAGAGAGTGGAACAGAAGAATCTGCCAGTTACCGGCTGAGTGTGCGGAGTCGATCAGCGGGTTGAAGTTGCCGGCTGTCTGGCCTGCCGCTGCGACGTATGTGGGTAGATTGCTTGGGTCGCTATGATCGTTAGGCGCGATCTGGCCGCCCCGGACACCGCGATTCAGAAAGAAGCGCGTCTTCGCTGTGCTGTCGTATCCCATGTCGCCATAGGGAGAGGCGGTGGTCCAAACATTGCTTACCCCATAGGTCCGCNNTGATTGCCAAGTTCGTGTCCGTCCTTCGCACCCTGCGCCCAGATCGGCGAGTTGCCATCACTGTTGCCGACCAGGAAAAACGTCATATGCACGCCGGTGGCTTGAAGCTTGGGATAGTTGGCGATTTGCGAAGGGATCGAGTCATCGAACGTGTAAGTCACGGCCGCGTGGAAGCCTGCCCAGTTCAGAACCGTGAGATTGCCCACCGCGCCCGCTGGCTTTGGGACAGTGCCGCCTGGTGGGATCGGCAGCGGCGGCAATGCTTGACCTATGCCGTAGCTGCCAATTGCCGCGAAGATACAAACCGCGGCGCTCAAGACCGCTATCCGAAATGAGTGCATACGAATTTTCCGCCTGACTTGGAACGCTATCCATTCTATCAACGCTGCGAAGAGCAGTTATAAGTTGTAAGTTCTCTGTGACCCGCTGGTAGAAATCTGAGCCCCATCCCTACATCATTGGATGAAGAGGTCGAGATTCGTCGTTAAAGGGAACTTCGCAAAAAGAAACGCATCCGGCGCTTGTTCTGCGCCGGATGCGGCTCTTGCTGACAACTTAAAACTTACAACTGTTTTACTTATCCGTGAGCGCCTCAACCCCCGGCAGCTTCTTGCCCTCCAGAAACTCGAGCGAAGCACCGCCGCCCGTCGAGATATGCGTAATCTGGTCCGCAACGCCGGCCTGGTTGATGGCAGACACTGAGTCGCCGCCGCCGATAATCGAGATCGCCGCCTTGTTGGCCGCCACGGCATGCGCGATGGCGTTGGTGCCCACGGCAAACTTCGGAAACTCGAATACACCCGCCGGCCCGTTCCACACAATCGTCCGCGCCGTCGAAACCACCTCTTCAATCGCCGCAATCGATTTGGGGCCGATGTCGAGGCCCTGCCAGTCGGCAGGGAAGTCCACCGA
>PMWR01000028.1 GCA_003166055.1 Acidobacteriaceae bacterium | reverse complement strand
TGCACCTTCTGCGTCATCCCCAATCTCCGCGGCAAGTTCCGCTCCCGCCGGTTCGAATCCGTCGTCGCCGAAGCCCGCAAGCTCGTCGAGAGCGGCGTTCAGGAACTCACCCTCATCGGCCAGGACACAACTTGCTATGGCGAAGATCTCGGCCTCAAAGACGGCCTCGCCACCCTCCTCGACGAGCTCGCACGCATCCCCAACCTGCGTTGGCTCCGCTTCCTCTACGCCTACCCCAACCGCATCACCAATAAACTCCTCGACACCATCGCCCAGCACGACAACATCTGCAAATATCTCGACGTTCCTCTCCAGCACGCATCTTCATCCGTCTTGAAGACCATGAAGCGCGGCGCAGGCGCAGATATCTTCCTCAAGACTCTGGAGAAAGTTCGCAATGCTGTCCCCGGCATCGCCCTTCGCACCAGCTTCATCGTCGGCTTCCCCGGTGAAACCGTCCGCGACATCGAGATTCTCGAAGAGTTCATCACCGAAGCGAAATTCGACTGGCTAGGCGTCTTCAGCTACTCCGATGAAGAAGGCTCCGGCGCATTCTCCTTCAACGCCAAAGTCCCCAAACGCACCATTGAAGCCCGCAAGCGCCGCCTCATGAAGCTCCAGCAGAAAATCAGCAAGCGCGCCAAGCAGCAATGGATCGGCCGCGAGTTAGTCGTGTTAGCCGAAGGCGAAAGCGAAGAAACCCCGCTGCTCTGGGAAGCCCGCACCCAGTTCCACGCCCCAGAAATCGACGGCAAAGTCTACATCAACGACTTCTCCGATTTAGGAGCGGACGTCACCGCACTCGAGCCCGGCCGCTTCTACAAAGCCCAGATCACCGAAGCCCATGAGTACGACGTAGTAGCCCGCATCGTCTCCGCCGCGCTCTAACCCTCACCCGCACCGTCTCTCAGAAAGTCCCCCGCCGAGCTCCTGGCATTCACGCTTGGTAACCCCTGCGAGTTACCGAAGCGCCATAGCCATCGAACGAATGTAGCATTGCACGTGCCCCAACGCGACATTCATCCTTCGAATGTTAGAGACCTTGCTCGGCGTCAAACCCCGATGCAATCGTCGGGTCGCGGCTCCTGTCACGCCCTGACGCCGCAAAAGACCTGGGAGGTCGAACGAAAGATGTCTGGGGCTGTCGATTTCATAAGCAGGAATAATAGCTCCACTACCGCTCTGATTCAGACAGCCTCGACGCCGACATACGTAATCCCCGAGGGCCGCCTGCGGCTTACACCTCTTCGGCTCTGCATTTGGATGGGTCGCGCCCTCTTCCATATCAGGAATCTCCGTGATGTCCTCCACTTCCTCGCCGGAATTCCTCTCTTTTCTGAAATGGTCCAGCGCAACCCAAGATTCGCCTTCAAATTCCTCATTGGCGATTATCTGGCAAAAGGCTTCTCCATTTCTGAGTGCGCCGCCTGTTTCCTCCACCATTACAAGTCCCTGCACAAGATGCTTCCCAACCACCTCCTGCGTCAAATCCTCCAGGAAGAAGTCGCGCTCCATGTCTTCCCTGAAGGGGGCGATCGCTTCACCCTGACATTGGGCTTGTCCCGCCCCTACGATAACGAAGGCGAACTGACTCTCCGCCTGCGTGTCGATGGCGATATCGTCTTCGTTCTCGCCTTCACCGTCGTCCCCGGCTGGGTGGTCAAATCCCCGGCCGATGATGCTCTCTTGATCACCCGCCTCCAGGGCATCAAGGGCCGCTATCGTCAAATCGCCATTGCAACCAAGGCTCTGCATGACGTTGCTCCCAGCAGGCTCCTTCTCGCTGCGCTGCAAGGCATTGCCGGTTTCTTCGGCATTTCGGCAATCGCCGCTGTTCCCGCGGAAAAGCAAAACTCCTATAAAAAGGACGCCGATCTCAAATTCAAGAATGCGTACGACAATCTGTTTACCGAGCTTGGACTAAGCAAAGACGATGGCGGATTCTTTTCCTCTGCTGTTCCCATCGATCACAAGCCGATCCTCTCCATCAAACGCGGCCACCGGCTCAGAGCCAAAAGAAAAGGTAATCATATACAAAGCGCACCATTGACAGGGGACTTAAACTAGAGAAGTGTACCTCTGCCCAAATCGTCCCATCTCCCCGTGCTGAGATAATTAGCTCGTACGGTGGGAGAGTGTTCGTGTACCTGGCTTATATGGATGATTCGGGGCTTAGGAGAAAAGACTTAGGATGGCAGGTAATCAGTGCTGTTCTCATCCCGGCGGATTCCTTCTTGGCTCTCGAATTCGTATCGGCGACGGCTATCGAAGATTTGATGCCAGAGGACAGGCGAGACCGCTTTGAAGAATTCCACGCTAGTGAGCTATATCGGGGCCGCAACGCGTTTGAAGGGATTGACCAAGAAATACGGTTTGGAGCTATTAAATCTCTCCTATCGATCTTGGGAAAGCGAGATTTTAAGGTCGCGTATGGGGCCGTCAATCTCCGCGATCTCGAAAAGAGCCATTTCGGATCAGCCAATCCCGAGGATGTCGCGTTTCGTAGGTGTGTTCTTGGGGTCGGGGGATGGATAAGCGATAGGGTGCGTGATGAGGTGGAGCAAAATCGAGACGGCAAAGAGAACACCACACTGTTCATCATGGATCAAGGCAACAAGCAGGACACGGCTACCCTCCAAAATTCATTTCGTTCTCTGAGAAGCCGGTTTCGTTTATCTAACAGGCCTAGCAGTTTGCCGTTCGTGCATGACGATATGTACTTTGGCGATTCCAAATTCTCCATCGGAATCCAAATTGCAGACTTGTGCAGCTACTTCATCGCAGGCCATTTGGAAGGGGATTCAGAGAAAGAGCATTTTTACAAGTTGATCGATCCGCAGATAATCAGTGCGGCATCTGGGTAGGCGAATTGTGCGTTGCTTTTCTGCGGGAAATCCAGCGGATGATAAGGGCTACAAATGCCCAGATCGCAGCAATGACGAGGACACTGCCAACAAATCTTCCTACTAGGTAGTCGATGTTCTGGCCCGGTACAGGACGTAGGACGGCAAGAAAGGCCATGAGCAGAATCATGATCCATCCCTTGTAAGAGATCAGGTTTTTCTTCAGGGGATTGGCATTTGAGGGTATGATTTCCATGCCAAGAGTATACTCGTAGCAACAGAAACCCGCCTTCGCGGGGCGGGCCTTCTGGTGAAAAGACGGAACTCTCTAGAGCGCATATTAGCGCATCGGAGAGTAGTGTGCAACGTTTCAATGCTGTCTCTTCTTCCAATCTCGAACAGACAACTCAGGCTGCGCGGCAAACAATAGAATTGTTCGAAGCGTGTCTTGAATTGGCTTCCCTTCGAGCAAAGCATCGGTTAGAGATTGATAGATCTCTTCGGATTCTTCAGCGAACCGCTGGTGAACGGTTTCCCAATCCATCTCCGGGTGTTCCTGAAGATGGCGAAACTCTTCAAACGCCATCCACAGATGCCTGTGGTTGATTAGCAGTTGAATAAATAACTGCTGTTCTTCGCTGGTCATTTCTCCTCGCTTTCTGGACTGCGCTATGATAGCGCAATGAGACTCCTAGCCCTCGCTTCTCTCGCATTGCTCTTGCAGCAGACCGAGGGCTGCAATCAGTCCAGCCCCCCTCCTGCGCCCAAGAGTAATCCTCCATACCAGCGGTTTGTTCCTGTGCCGGCGCCGCAGAACGGGATGATGGGGGTTCCCTGGACGGGATATTTTGCGCTGGATACGAAAACGGGCCAGCTCTGCCTAACGTCTGACAAGCACACCCCGGAGAATTTCAGCGATCTGCCGACTTGCGTTGTTGTGACTATGACTAACCCCTGACGCAAAGTAAAAGCCCCTGACTGGCATCAGGGGCTCTGGTGACAAACCGGGTACACTCACGCGAATCATCGCATGGAGTGTGTCGAAATGCAAGGAGTATCTAAGGTTCCACAAAGAGATGATGAAGAGCGCGAATCAGTTCTGACTCGGGAGTTGTGTCGGAAATTGAGTACTGTAAGTGATGAATGTGCGCATCGGTTGCGGCTAGGGCGAGAGGCTCGTGAGCAATCCGCACAGCATCTTCCTCCCAGCCGGGAATCTGATTCTCTTTGAGGATGGATTCTAGGGCGGTGATTCTTCTCAGTTTGCGATTGACGTAATCGCCCAACTGAATCGCCATTTCTTTGTCTGTCATAACGCTTATTCCTCCCTTGTGGATTGAGCTATCATTGCACCATGAAGACGCCGCCCGACAATCCCGAATTTGCCAACTTCACCGCTGCCATGAAGCACATAATGACGGTCTCGAAAGTGGAGTTGAAGCGCCGGCATGAGGAGCGGGGACCGACGAAGCGGAAGCCTAAAGCCTCAAATCACTGGTGTGTCAAGCATATTTATGCCAAAGAAAACGCGAATTCAAACATCGAGTCCAGTTGGCCTGCTCCAGCTTCTTTGCAAACTACGCCGGCAATCGCGCAATGGAACGATCGAAGGAACGGACNNGACCGCTGCCGCAAAATCGACCTCGGCAAGTGGGCCTCCGGCGTCTACAAGATCAGCTCTCCCATCCTCGACCCTGAAGTTTTAGAGGACCTCGGAGGCCTCGGCCCGCACGGCAGCGAGTCCCAGGACGACTAAGGGCAAGTGGTTCCCGAATGCGAGCTTACTTCGGTGCTGGTGCAGGTTGGCTCTCGCTGGTCGGAGGCACAATCCCTTTGAGTCGTAAGTAGGTCACCATGTTCCCGTAGTGCTCATCGGTGTGTGCGGTGTTCAGCGAGTACAAACTGAGCTTCGCAAGATTGAAGCCGAACATTTTTACCATTTCGCTGCCCTTGGCATCCGTCATACTGTCGTACGTCTTGTTGCAGTACGCAACCGCGCCTTTGATCGCATCGACAAGATCGGCCTTGGAAGTCTTCGTTTTCTCGATGTCCTTCATCGGATTTGCTTCCCCTGCGGCCTCCGAGCAGAACATGTAGTTAGCATCGGCCACATGGCCAACCAGCTGGCCGAAACTGCGAACCTCCGGCGTTGGTTTGAAGGAGTAGTTTTCCTCCGGCATTTTCTCGGCGGCTTTGACTACCGCACCGCTTATGACCGAATAGAGCCCTCTTTCGCTTTGCGTAATCGGATTTGTGGGCGCACTGGCAGGCACCTGCGGCTTGTCTTGTCCGAGCAGACTTAGCGGAGCAACTGCAACCAAGGCATAGAAGAAACACTCGCTTTTTTTCAAAGAACACCTCCGGTAAAATCATGCCACATCACAAATGTCTTGAATACCGGATTGTGTCTGAGTTCGGTATCCTCATACTTAAGCCTTCCCTGCAAAAGGACCAGGACCGAAGCCAATGGGATCCAGCATGAGCCCGCAATCGAATCAAATCGGAAGAAAAACCCTCTGGGCCTGGACCATCGCCACCTTCTTCGGCGCCGGCCTCGGCAAGCCCGGCCCCGGCACTTGGGGCTCCGTCGCCACCGTCCTCCTCTGGTCCCTCTACGCCTGGCTCATCCACCCCAGCCCGCAAGCGCTCCTCTTCGCCCTC
>PMWR01000106.1 GCA_003166055.1 Acidobacteriaceae bacterium | reverse complement strand
AAATTTCAAATATGTTTGGATAGTATTCATTCCATCGATCCGATCACCGGCAACTTCCCGATGACCTCAACAGTTCCAACAATTGATGCGGAATCTGTTAAAAACTATGCCAGTAGAAACTATGCCAGCGCGACGTTCAGCACTTGTCTATCACAATGAACTCCTGCCTTACAGCGCCACCTTTATCCGGACACAAGCGGCGGCGATTAAGGCGTTCGATATGGGCTTCGCCGGCCTATTCCCTAGCCGGCAAGCGTCGCTCGATCTTCGCCTTGATTTTGGCCCGATCCTCTTCTCCAGGAATCACAGTCCATTCTCGAGAATCGCACGAAACGTCTTTATGAGGACGGGGTGGGGCGGACACACTTTCTTGAGAGAATTGGAGGCTAAGAATCCGGCGCTGATGCACGCGCACTTTGCGCTGGACGCAAGCATTGCGCTCGAAATAGCAACTGAACTTGGCATTCCTTTGATTACTTCCCTCCACGGCTATGACGTTACAATTCACGACGAAGTTCTATCGCGAAGCCCGGAAGGCAAGATTTACCTGAAACGCCGAGAACGGCTTTGGGATAGATGTTCACATTTTTTTTGCAGTTGCGACTACATTCGAGCTCGCGCTATCGAGCGCGGTTTCCCGGCTACAAAGCTCGAGACCCTCTATTCAGGCCACAACCTCGGCAATTTCAACCTACCGCCGGTCGACAGGAATAGAAACCTCATCGTATACGTCGGCAGGCTTGTCGAGAAGAAGGGCTGCTCCTACCTCATCCGCGCAGCGCATCTCGCCTCCAGGCAGTGTCCAGACCTGGAGGTAGCAATTATTGGAGATGGCCCGCTCAGGTCAGAGTTGGAAGCACTGGTAAAGAACCTCGGCGTCAGGTGCACTTTTTTGGGAACCTTATCGACACCGGATCCAGGCAACAGCGTCCTGGACTGGCTGAACAGAGCCCGCGTGTTCTGCATGCCGAGCGTCACAGGGAGCGACGGAAACACCGAAGGGCAGCCGGCGGTCTTCGTAGAAGCCCATGCCTTGGGCGTGCCCGCTGTCAGCTTCGATACGGCGGGGATTGGAGAGGTCGTTCTTAACGGTGAAACGGGAATTCTGGTCCCGGAACGAGATATCGCAAAGCTCTCAGATGCGCTTGTTGAATTGTTGGTGAACGATGCTCTTTGGAGAAGATTCAGCGACCGGGCTCGGACCTGGGTTGCGGAACGATTTGACATTCGTAATTTAAACATTCAACTCGAAAATGCCTATCGTCGCGTGCTGCTCAGATAGCAATCTCGTTTAGACAAACATGTCAGCCCCCAACATGGCTCTTTCGAAACCAACGCCTATCTTCCAGCGTCAGGGAAGATCACGTCGCCCCTCGGTTGAGGACACAGTAGAAGTTCGACCAACTTCATTCCAGCGGCCTGAAAAATCGCTCTATATTTGGAATTGCGCTCTGAAAACTCGCTCAAGTCTACACTCGTCCCCCGGCCGATCAGCTCCGTTCCACCATGGATTCCGATCCAATGCCATGAGTTTAGAAACAATCCGAGGACTTGAGCATCCTCAATACGCCCAGAAGGAAATGGAGAGCAACTCGTCGAATTCAGGGTATGGGACACGTTCTTTGCGTTGTCGATCAAAAGCAAATAATTCCGGATGACTGGACGTCAGGCCGCGCTTGCGGCTTATGTAACCCCGGTATAGACTGTTCTCAGGTTTTGCCCGATCTCAAGTTCTCCTCACGTCCTCCACATTCGCGAGCGGAATCATTTGAATTCCCAAACCCCAAGCGGAGATAAGTTCGAACCATGCCAAGTCTCGATGATTTGAAGATCAAGCTCTTTGCAGACGGTGCAGATCTCAATAGCATCCTGGAACTGTATAAGAATCCTCGGATTCAGGGATTCACAACCAATCCGACGCTGATGCATAAGGCCGGAATCACTGATTACGAACAATTTGGACGGAAGTTGCTGGCCGCAGTTCAAGACCGGCCAATTTCGCTTGAGGTCTTTGCCGACGATCTTGAGACCATGGAGATCCAGGCGCGAAAGATTGCTACCTGGGGATCCAACGTCAATATCAAAATCCCCGTTACCAATACCAAGGGGGAGTTCGCAGGAAGCCTGATAAGCAAGTTATCGGCTGAGGGCGTTCAACTGAATGTCACGGCTATCATGACTCCCCAGCAGGTTCGAAAGGTGGCAGAGGCGCTCGACCCCAGGACTCCCGCCATCATCTCGGTATTTGCGGGGCGAGTCGCGGACACGGGCGTGGACCCGATGCCACTCATGAGGGAGTGTCTTGCAGCTCTCAAAGATCGGCCTCTTGCTGAGCTGCTCTGGGCAAGTCCGCGGGAGGTGCTCAACGTTTTTCAGGCCAATGAGGTGGGAGCACACATCATCACTGCGACACCCGACGTCCTCGCCAAACTCAAGCTCTTCGGCAAGGACTTGGATGAGTATTCGCTGGATACTGTAAAGATGTTTCACAATGACGCAACAGCCGCCGGGTTTAGTATCTAG
>PMWR01000194.1 GCA_003166055.1 Acidobacteriaceae bacterium | reverse complement strand
TGACCAGGGCGATCAGGGCGGGGATGGCGAAGAGACGATTCATTCGGGCTCCAGAGCGCGGGCACTTTTGGTAAATGGCCTGCGCTCTGGATTGTAGATGGGGAGGGCCTTGGATGAACCGAGGCGCCAAAAAGAAATGGATCGCGCCTTATTTCCGAGGCGATTTTTTCGAAAGATCCTTTGCGGCGTCGAGGTGCTTTTGGAGCGTGGGCAGCGTGGCGGCGGCGTAGGACTTGAGGTCGGCGTTTTGCGCGTCGGTGGATTCTTTGGTGTAGACGCCAATTGCCTCGGTGTGGCCAGCGATCATGGTTTGGACGTAGTGTGCGTCGAAGGCTGCGCCCTTGAGTTTTTCAAACGGCTCGATCATTTTGTTATGAGCGGCATCGAGTCCCGTGGGAACCGTGAAGCCGTCTTTTGCGGCCAGGGCGGTTAGCTGTTGATAGTCGGCGGTGTGATCGGCCACCAGCATCTCCGCGTAATTCTTGACGTCCTGGCTTGCGGCGCGGTCGGCGGCCAGTTTACCCAGGTGGGCTTCAAGCATGTCGGTTTGCGCGGCCATGTCCACGAATTTCTGGTCTGACATGGGGGCGGCTTTGGCGGGGTGGTGGGTCTGCGCGGATGCGGTGAAGCAACAGAGAGCCAAAGTGCAAACGGTGGAAAGGATGGTCTTCATTTCGGGTCGTTCCTCCTGCATGCTTAGTTGCGCAGGGGAGGTTGGGGTTATCCGGGGGTGTTTGAGGGGCGGGTCAGCGGGGCAGCAGGTTGGCGCGTCGGCGTGCATTTTTGCGCGACTTCATCAATGCGACGCTGGGGTTTCCGGCGCTGGCAGAGAAGACCGGCATTCCCGGCCGGCAAGGCCGTAAATTCATAAGAACATCTGTTGAATCGCCATCATGTGCAGTATGAGCCGGCTTTCCGCGCCGAGTATGGGTGAGAATCCATATCGCCGATAGAACGAGATGGCCATTTCATCCTTGGCATCCACCACCACCCCTGCCGAAGCGATGTGCGCACTTTGCGCCAGGGACCGCCGCAGAGCATCGAAGAGCAGTGTTTCGCCCAGCTTCTGGCCCTGCCACTCGCTTGCCACGGCGAGGCGGCCGAGGAGCGTGGCAGGAACGGCAGGGTAACGGGCGAGCCGCTTTGCCAAATCTTCCGGAAGCCGTACAAAGTCAATGCTGAACTGAGAGAGCGTGTAGTACCCGGCGATGAATGGAGGCTCGATGACGGCAACGTAGACCACGGCGGCGTGCTTCTCCACGTCCTGAGCCGCCTGCCGCTGGAGATAGGTGTTGAGTGCGGAAACGCCGCAGTCGAAAGCCGCGCGATCATGTCGCTTCTTGTCGAGCAGTTCAATCGTGACAGGTGAGCTTTGGCGGAGCGCGGGCATTATTTGCTCACGATATCCTTGCCAAGCAGTGCCTTGTATCGCCTGGCGGCGGCCATGGCCTTGCGGTTGGGCCGCGGAGGGTTCAGAAGGAACTTAGCAAAAGCTATGCGCGCGTCCTCTCTGAGAGTGAGCACCTCGTTATCGCGGATGGTGCGTGTTGCGGCCTGATGGGCGCTTTGAACGACAAATTCCGTGAGGGTTGTGCCGCGCAGGGAGGCCGCGTATTCCAGGCGGCNNGCACTGCTTTTCATTGTACGGCAAATTGCCGGATTCGACAAAGGCATCGTTCTGCCTGACGCTGGGGCCGAAGGGGAACCCGACGGCGGCGAATCTGTTCAATGTTGTTGCTTGCTTGCAGGAGCATGAAGGGGTAAGGCTGCAGGTGGTGGCGTAGAGTTCCGTGCTATCCCAGGTCCCAGAAGCGGGACCTGGGGCACCCAGCCTATCAGGGCGCCCAAATAGCAGAAGAACCCCTTGCGGAGTCCCTCTGTTGAGCTGCTAATCGGACCTCTTGGGTATCCCCACGCTTGGGTGGAGGCCATTGCTGGCGGGATCAGCGCACGGCTTTCACCGTCCCGTTCATACGCGACAAGTTCAAGTTTACGCCTGCCCCCGAAGGAATCAAGGTTGAATGAAGGCGCCTGGGCCGAAGGGGAATCCGACGGCGGCGAATCTGTTTAATGTTGTTGCTTGCTTGCAGGAGTATGAGGGGGTGCGGTTGCAGGTGGTGGCGTAGGCGTCAAGTGGATCCCAGGTCTCAAACGCGGGATCTGGGGCACCCGGCGACTTGGTCACACGGCTATCCCGATGGCGAGATGGGAAAATATATGCTACCATTGCGCAGATGATCGAGATCCGGGAATATCTCGGGCTGGACGGGCATCATCGGTTTGGCGATTGGTTCGGCCGGCTCAACTCAGAGGCGGCGCGGAAAGTGACTGTCGCTCTTTACCGGCTGGGGTTGGGCAACTTCTCTAACGTAAAGGGCGTGGGCGGCGGAGTGTTCGAATGCCGCATCGATTTTGGTCCGGGATACCGAGTTTATTTTGGCAAGGATGGGGAGCGGATCGTCATTCTGCTTTGCGGCGGCACGAAGAAGCGCCAGCAGGATGACATTGCATTGGCCCGCGAGTGCTGGCTTGACTACAAGAAGCAGCGGAGGAGCGAACCATGGCGCTGACGCGGAATTTTCGAGAGACGGTGCAGGCGCGGGTGCGGAGCGACAAGGAGTTTCGTCGCGGGCTGCTGAGCGATGCTGTGGAGGCGCTGCTGGCGGGCGAGGCGGCGCTGGGGCGCGAGATTTTGCGCGACTTCATCAATGCGACGCTGGGGTTTCCGGCGCTGGCGGAGAAGACCGGGATTCATGTGAAGACGCTGCACCATATGTTCGGGCCGAAGGGGAATCCGACGGCGGCGAATCTGTTTAATGTCGTTGCTTGCTTGCAGGAGTATGAAGGGGTGCGGTTGCAGGTGGTGGCGTAGGTAAGCTCATGCACTCACACCATTCGCAATGAGCGCGACAAATAGGGCGACTGGCGGTCCGACTTTGTGATTGACTCTTGATTAGGCTAAATCAGCAGTGAGGTTTGATTGTGGCAAACAAATTTGATGAGTTTGTTCTGAGCGAGCAGGAAAGGTCGAAAGCTGCCAAGGGGATAGCGGTCGATTGGGAGGCTCGGAAGACCGAGTGGCTTGGTCATATTGAAACCCTATTCGAGCAGGCCGGGGAATTCCTTAGGCCTTATCTTGACGCGCACCAAATATCAGTTCGTTACAGACCGGTAAAGCTGAACGAGCAGTACCTTGGGTCGTACTCGGCCAAGGAGATGCTGATCTCGATTGGGACAAAGACTGTGAAGCTTGAACCGGTGGGAACGCTGATCATTGGGTCGCGGGGTAGGGTTGACGTGGTGGGTCCCTTCGGTCGAGCTGTATTGGTTCTTCTAGATAGTGAGATCAAGGAAGTATCTCAGCTCATTCGCATTTCGGTCAGCGTCGGCGGAAAGCCGCCCATTCCCCCACCTAGCAAGCAGGCTTCCAAGGTCAATTGGGTGTGGCGGATCATGGCGCGACCTCCAAGACAGGCGATAGTGGAACTCAACAGAGACACATTTTATAGCCTTCTTTTGGAAGTTGCGAATGGGTAGGCAATTTACTAATGCCGCGCAAGAGTTGCCTGAAATTGCGGGCTACCGCAACGATACTGTGGACTCTTTGACTTACTTTCTTCAGCCACTTGTTCAGCAGGCAAACCCTCGATTTTTGAGCTTTTCCCCAGAGGAGTTCACTCAGCTCCTTCGGGACCGAGTGGAGGAGACCGATCTCCATTCCAGTTTCTCGATCTTGGCTGCTGTTGAAGCCGCGTTGCGTGTCGACTATTTGATTCGAGCTACAAAGAAACGGAAGGACCCACTTTCCAGGGCATTCAGAGGCATTTACAAACAAAAAGGGGAATACGCCCGTTTAGATGATGATTTGCTCGACGCCTGGTCACAATTTCATCCGGAGTTAAAGTCCCTAATTGGCGAATTCAGGGCTGCGCTCCATTTCCGCCATTGGCTTGCGCATGGAAGATATGGGGTTAAGCCAAGAAATGGAAGATTCGATTACATAAGCGTCTATACACTCGCGAGTTTTCTCTTTTCAAATTTCCCTTTGCACCATGGCTAGCCTCAAACGAGATGGGTTAGGGCCAGGCCCTCGGCGGCCTTACTTCTTCAGCGGCTTGCGGGCGAAGTGGTACAGAGAATACGCCAACTGCGTAATGCCACGTCCTTCCGGGATCGTGGCGGCGCTTGGTTGCCCTGGAAGTGGGCCCGCGCCCTAATGCAAGTCCGCCAGTTCGTCGACAGACAGCTCAACATCGCGCAGGATCGCACGCAACAGACCCGGACCAATCGTCTCACCGGAATGAATGGGACCTGTGGTGGTCCTGCCGTCCGGGTGTCGGAGAAAGACGTGACTCCCGCGGGTCCGGTACCCAGTGAAGCCTGCTCTTTCGAGGGTCCTGAGTCTAGAGTTCTTTGTAGAATGCGCGAAGAAACAAAAGCAGATCCTTCGACTCACCACCCCCAAACTGAAAGGCGTTTGGGGCCCCGTTCGCTCAGGACGACAGTCTCTGTTTTGTAATGAACTTTAGACTCAGGACACCAGCTCAAGCGCGCCGGGAGGATTCTTCTCCTCTTCGAGGCACAGGGAGATGACCTCGCGTATGCGCTTCATCAGGGTGTCGAGGTTCCTGGCNNTCGTCCTGTTCGATCACGACAGTGAACTTTCTACGGGGCTTCATGCGCCACCTCGCGTACTTTATCACGATACGCTTTCGCGAATACCCGCCTGGCGGCGGCCAACTTTGCTGCCGAGCGGTCTATCCGGGCTGCGGAAAAAGGCCTGATTTTGGGCGAAATCCGAGAAGAGCATCCCTCAGGGGCTAAAGCCCAGGCTTTATTGTGTGGCACTTACGGCACGACTGAAGTCGTGCCCTTTCGCACATCTAGGTCAAGTTGAAGTTTTTCCGCAGCCTTTATCGAAGGCATGAATCCGGTCTACTTCTTCAGCGGCTTGCGGGCGAAGTAGTAGAGGGAGAAGGCTAGCGCGGCGAAGGCGGCTACGCTGACGTAGTTGTTGTCCAGAAATGTGTGGGGGAAGTTTAGGATGTCGCCTTTGTCGAAGGTGGATTCGTAACCCTTGAGGGCTACGCCGCAGAGGCCGACGATGCCGCCGGCGGCGATCAGGCCTGATGCAAAGAGGGAGCCGGGGGAGATTTCGCTGTCGACGTCGGTTGTGTCGCCGCCGGCTTTCTTGACGGCCTGATCGACGAACCAGCGGACCATGCCTCCACAGAAGATGGCCAGCGTGGTGCCGATGGAGAGATATGCGCCGACGGCGAAGCTTAGCGAGCGGATTCCTAACAGCTCGACGGCGATGACCAGGAAGACGCCCATCATGACCAGTCCCCAGGGGAGCTTGCGAGTGAGGATGCCGTTGATGACGGT
>PMWR01000051.1 GCA_003166055.1 Acidobacteriaceae bacterium | reverse complement strand
TGAGATCACGCCAGAACTGAAGAGCCTGCAGGCCGAAGCGATTAATTCGAGGGCGAATCCCGCCTTTACTCACCAATTTGGTCAGGTTCGTCCACCGATTTCTGCCGATTACTTCGGGTACAAGTTTGTCGTTGCGGGAAATAAGGTGTTGTATCAGCCAAAGGAGAAGGCGCAGTTCTTTACTGATATTCTGCTCACCTTTGTCACGAACACTTTTGGGAAAGAATGGTTTGATGCTGAGGTTGCAAAACCTCGTGGCACTCGGCATCCGGCCTTTGAAGCAAGATACAGGGCGATGTCCTACATGAATGCGCAACCTCACGACGCTCAAGGAGTATATAAAGCGACAATGACAGGTCCGATGATGGCTTACATCACCTTCGCTTACGACCTGTTTACGGTACAGGATAACGGACGCCTTGACGCACGACTGATTGAGCGATTGAAGAATTGCGATCAATTCCAAGGCGCAAGGCATGAGCTTTTCGCAGAGGCTACCTGCCTCCGGGCAGGCTTTTCTATCGAACATGAAGACGAGACGGATGGCTTAAATCGCCACGCGGAGTTCACTGCCACTCACAAAGCCTCCGGCCAAAGAGTTTCGGTTGAAGCGAAAAGCAAGCACCGTCCTGGCGTGCTCGGCTTTCCGGGAGCACGGCAAGCAGAAGGAGAACACAATCTAAATGTAGGGCACCTCCTCAACGATGCGATCAGAAAGAACACAGCGTATCCGCTGGCCGTCTTCTTCGACCTTAATCTTCCGTGGATGACCGCGAGCAGGCTTCTGGACATGCATATCCCACCTCACCCGTTAATCCACGGCACTTTGAATCGGATGCGGAGGCGGCATTTGGGAAAGGACCCCATCAATCTTCTCGTCGTTACAAATCATCCCGAGCACTACTCGGCAGGGGAGGAAGCTGCCCCCTCTCCTCAACTTCTCAGCATACTGACGGATCTTCCGGTCAAACCTGTGGCATGGCCCGCAGCCCTTATGGCTATTCATCAGGCCGCTAACGTCTACGGCAGGATCCCGCAGTTCTTCGATGGAGAGCCGTCGGTCGGGGTGAACCTCGAAGCCAATGGGTAACGGGGAACGCCGAAGGCAACTTCTTTATCCAAGCGTGATGTGGATCTCCCCCGCCAAGGCCGGGTCACGCAAAGAGGACAGGCGAGACCCTGGATCGCCTCATGCGCGCGCGGCGGAGGCACAGACCGGCACGTTCCGGCATGCGGCGAAGCGGGTGCTTGATCACCGCATAATGTGCGGAGATTATGCGGAGGCCCAATATGCGGTCGCGGGCGTGTTGTAGGGTTGTCATGCGTTGCACTAGGCTGCAGAAGGCAGCCCCAAACCAGCCGCGAGGCAGCCGAAACGAGGGATGCAATGACACGGCTTAGCTCCTCCACGAAGCTCGACGAGGACACGCCGCTCTGGCGGTATATGTCCCTGGATAAGCTTGTTGACCTCCTTGCGACGCAGGAGTTGCATTTCACGCCGCTCGCCTCCTTTGCGAAGAGCGATCCGTTCGAGGGATACCTTCCGGCAGTTGCTCTTGAGGCCGATGCGTCGATTTTTCGGTCGCACGTAAAGGACGCTGAATTGGCCTGGCAGCTGGTCGAAGAGCATCGAAAGGATGTCGGGCATGAATTGACTAGTGAGGAGAGAGCGCGTGTCGAGGGGCAGATCGCCGATCTCAAGGCGGCGCCGCGCCGCTATCACGCCGCCATCGCCAAATCGATCGCCGTCAATTGCTGGCACATCAATAAGCACGAATCCGAGGCGATGTGGCGTCTCTATGGCGACCGCGGTAAGGGTATTGCCGTCGAGACGACCCTCGGCGCGCTGAAGGAGTCAATCGGCGCCAGGGATGCGGCATATCGGGTCCACATTTACCCAGTGAAGTATTTGGACTTCTTCGACAAGACGCTCAAACCGGCGGACTGCGTTGTGGAGGGGCATCGCGCCCCTTTGCTGAAGAGACTTTCGTACGAGTATGAGCGTGAGGTACGCGCCTTTATTGTGCATGTTCCGGAAACCGCGAGGGCTGGGTTGGATCTGGAATCGTGGAAGCCTGTTCCGGTCAGGATTCCGGTGGAACTAAATCCGTTGGTAAAGGCCATCCATGTTTCGCCGTATCCTGGAGAACCTTTTGCGAGCAGCGTGACGAAGATCTGCGAGAGATTTGGGCTCTCCGAGGACATTGTCAGACGATCCAGACTCCTGTCCAGGCATGAAGAGCTTTTGGACACGCTGTTGTTTTGAATGGTAGCGGTTTCCTTTGAGCGTTTGCATTACCGACCCCTCTGGTCATCGACCAGATGTTTTGGGCTTGTCTCGATTCTAGCGCTATTCGACGCACAAAGGGCAGCAAAAGGCCGCGCCGAGGGAGGGTTTAAGCGGTGTTTTCCACCATGGGCGGGCAGGTGGCTTCAAAGGTAACCGAGGACATTTTCGGCCCGAATGCGGCTTGCCAGGGTTAAGAAAAAGCATCATAGTTTTTCTTAATCGGGAGACGGGTTGGCCCATGCAAACCATGCGAGATCAGATAATTGGGAGGATTGAGCGTCTCGGCAAAGGGAAGGCTTTTTCCGCTAAGGACTTCCTCGACATCGCCAGCCGGACGACCATTGACGTAACCCTGGCCAGTCTGACTCGCTGTGGAAAGCTCCGCCGTATACAACGCGGGCTCTATGATATGCTCTGGGACAATTCGGCGCTCGGAGGGAAGTTGAGCCCGAACATTGATGAGGCTGCTCAGGCCATAGCCAGACGGCAGAGATGGAAGATTGTGCCGGAAGGGGCGTGGGCAGCAAACCTGCTAGGTCTTTCCAGCCAAGTACCGTCGAAGATCATCTATCTGACTGACGGCCCGAACCACGAGGTGCCAATCGGACGCCGCGTTATCCATTTCAAACATGCGCGTCCAAAATCGATAGCCGGATCTGAAGGCAAGTTCGCGCTCGTGGTTCAGGCACTCCGATACCTTGGCAAAGGCGGAGTGGGGCTGCGCGAGATCAAAACGTTGCGGGCAGGGCTGTCTCTAGCGGAGAAGGGCAGGCTCGTGAAAGACACGCGGTTTGGCGTGGAATGGATTTATGAAGTGGCAAAAAAGATTGCGGAGAAGGCGGCGTGAAAAGGTTCAGCCACCTGATTGTGACCAACCGAACGTCCCGCTCTCTGTGTTTTGACTGCATGTGTGTGTCTGTAACGAAAGAGGCGCCGGGGTCATCGTTGGCAAGGTGGCGGAAACCCGCCATTCTGTCGAACTTGCAGACGCGCGAAAAAGCGGTACGATGGGTTTCCAAGCGCTTCGCACCAGCAAAAAGCAGCTCATCCCGATTGACCTGCTGAGGAGAGAAAATGACGCTACTCTCGATGTATAAGCGAGATGACAGTCGGACCGTATACCGGATTCTGGCTGAGGAGGCGGTGAAACACATTGATCAACCGAAAGCTGGCGCTGAAAGCAAGATTCTTTTTACGAGCCTGACTCGGTTGCTTGAACGTTACCGATACGATGCGTTCACATATGATGTTGCGCCAGGTATTCTCGAAGTTTTCAAGACGCGGAATGACGCGCAGCGAACGGAGTATGGAGATGCAGGCCGGAAGGTATCCCTTGATGTGATTCCTGCCCTGGAGACGGCACATGCGCGAATTTACCAGGCGCTTTCCAAGGAAGATCTGCTCCAGACCTTGAAAACGGTGCTAGCACAACTCGCGGCGTCCGCGCCGCCGGACGATGCAAGGGCTACAGAAGAGCTCGTGAAGGCCCGTTCGTTTTTTGTAGCTTTGTGTGAGGCTCTGAAAGAGCGCCACACATGAACTCCAAGGAGTTTCTGCTTCAAGAGTGCGAAAATGTTCGCGCGACTTTGCGGGACGTGCTGCGGCACGACTACTCGGCCGGCAGCAGCGCGGAGTTCTACAACGAGTTTTGTGAACGGCTGGCGTTTCTAGAGTATCTGCTTAAGCCCACTGATTCCGACGACGTTTCCGCTCTGGCGACCTTTGCCGGCGAGCTTTCGCTTCTCTCAACGATCGTTCACCATATGGAGCGGTCGCATGCCGGCGAATTTCCTTGGCCATTTACAGAGTATTTGCAGAGCTTGGCTACACCGCTGTGCAAGGAAAATCTGGCCCAGAACGAAGGCGAGCCGATTATTCGCGTTTACGCTGAGGGTGGGCTGGACTCCTACCAGATCAACCTCGAGAACGATCTGTCGCAACTGAATATCGGGCGGCGAATTTTCACAATCGTTTTTCCTCGCACCCTTCGGCATCATGTGCTTCTTCACGCCATATTTGGGCACGAAATCGGCCACGCGGCGTGGACAATTCCAAAACACAAAGCTGACTTGATGGATAAGGTTCTTAAGCCCCTGAGGGCCGCGGGACCCCTCAATAGCACATCACAAGCAACGGCGTGGCTAGGAAATGATCCTGGCGCGCCGGGTCCGATTGTAGATCTGCGGAATCAAGACCCTGACAGCACCCAGATTGACGGAAACAAATTGAACTCTTGGTTTCAGGAGTTCATGTGCGATCTTTTTGGTCTCGTGACTTTTGGTGGAAGCTTTCTGGCTGCCCACCAAACTCTGCTGCTGGCGCTCGACCCAACAGGCCATCGTTGGGGGCCGTACCATCCGCCATACATATGTAGGAAGGCCGTGTTGTGGCGTGCGTGTAAGCATCTGAAGTGGGACGAACTTCCGGCAAGTCTCCATGAGCCCGGTTTGCGCGCTGATGTTGTGGCATTCATGAATAGCTATTCAGGGACAACCGCGCCAGGCAGGTGGGAAGATGTCTTCACTCAGGACCAAGTCGCGGCTGCCGTGGAGGCGCTAAGAACATTTCTGAGCGCAGCCGGCACTTCATGTTTTAATATGCCCGATGAGTCAACGCTCTCATCATTAGTGGGTATGTTGACGAACCATATTCCGCCGTGTGGGTCCGATCTCAGCGGAGCAGCGAGTCCCGTTAATCGCGGCGTTGATTTCCGCCATATCTTGTTCGCCGGGTGGCTTGTCGCAGAAAAGCTCACCACGCCGTCCGGTTCAGTTAAGCAAGGCTTAACCTTCGATCAACTGAACAGACTTTGCGAGCTGGGTTTGCGACAACAACGTGCGATTGATTTGTACAATTCAACAAAGAAAGGGCAGACGTCGTGAGCGCGCTCGTCAAAAAGACGATTCTGGAGAGTATTGCCAAAGGGCATTTGGTCGTTTCGCCGATAATTTCCGCGAAGCAGATTGGCGCGTCGTCGATAGACCTGAGACTGGGAAACGTATTCCTGATGGTACGCGCACGCGGGCTGTCTGATGTTGACCCTGGACGGTTTGCGCATTCCGATGAAACCGCGGGTGATCATGCTTTTCATCAAGCCCGGAGGCAGAAGCATGAAAGATTTGAAGCACCATTCGGCCAGAAGTTCCTTCTCCATCCGGGGATGCTGGCACTTGTACCTACGCTTGAATGGATAAAACTGCCGGCCGATCTACAAGGGATTGTCACGGCTCGGTCGTCCTGGGCTCGGGAGGGGTTGAGCATTGCGACAGCAAGTCTAATTCATCCCGGTTACAAGGGCATTGTTACTCTCGAACTTGCAAATCTCGGACAGATTCCTCTTGTACTCTATCCAGGGTTGCGGATCGCTCAAATTGCTTTTTACACATTGAGCGAGCCTGCTAGAGAGGAAGATATGGGTAGCCGTTTTGACATGGCATTCGAGCCCGTGGAGGGTAACGTTGCCCATGGTGATGAAGTGTTCTTGCCATAGAAGGGATTGTAAAGATCCCGCGCGGAAGTTCTTGCGGCTTGTCGAGCGGAGAGCGATCTGACTACGAGCCCCATAATTGCCGCAGGACCCGACGCAAAAGGGGAATGCCGCAGAATTCGCATTGAGAATCTCTGGGCCGCGTCTGACGCAGGGCAGGAACTGGGCTGTGCCACGGGCTCACCCTCCAATAATTGAAGCGAGTGTCCTTAGCGTCACTGAGCCGGAGCGCAAACTCGATGGCGAGATATGCTCCCGCCAGGACAGAAACGAACGAGAAGGGTGCAAGGACCTGCTGACCTCCGACGCTTTTGAGTTTTCCAATCCCACAGAGTTCCTTGTAGACCGTGTCGAACGCGCGGCCAATCAAATCGGCGGTTCGAAGATCGGGGTATCTAGCGCAAATCTTGGCGGCAATCGCTGAATCGATGAATCCCTTTCGCACTTCCTGCACGGTCAATCCCAAGGCTTCGGCCACATTCTCTTCATGCTTGCGCTCTCGCTCGCTTTCTGGGTAAACGCAGCTTAGACATGCCAACTCCGTGGGCTGACGATTGAAGTGGAGGACAACTTCGCTGACGCCGGTCGTAGACGCATCGAACACGGCGCCTGGCAGTTCTGATTGAAGAGATCGCCGCGCGCGACGGCTATCAACGCTAACAACCAAGCGCTGAACAAGGAAGTCGGTGCCACGCGATTTGCGGGCCTCGTTCAGGGTCGCGTCCACTGGAACAAGGGTCAATTGCGGAAAGGAAGGTTTTGCCACTTCGCAAAGTCGGGACGCCTTCGGGTGGCCAAGATCATCGGAATTGAACAAAAGGCATCGATTTAGTCCGCCAGGGGTTACTTTTTTCGGATCGGCAATATAGAGCGTGCCTGTTACGTCGAAACAGCAGAGTGTGTAAATAAATCCGTGTCCGACCGCGCCGGCTCCGGCCAGGTAGGTTTCGCCGATGTCGAGCGGGAGGGCTAATCGTTCGAGATGGGGTCCAAACAATTCACCCCATGGAAGTACAACCGGTGCTGAATTCTGGATTGGAAAACTGGGTCCGAGCGCAACCCGAACAGCGGCTGCGGCAATGTAGCAAGCAGCGACTACGAGGAGGGGAGGCGGAGTTAAGGGATCACTCGGCAACAAAGGGCCGCTTCCGTCGATGACGAATGCAGACCCGCGCTGTCCTGCATAGACCCTATTGGGCGCTGATGTGGCGGGCGCGTGCGGGCCGAGAATAATTTCAACCGCAAAAACACTTTGATCGGAAATTCCGGCATAGTCGATCGTGCGATTAAGCAACCGAATCACATGAGTGCCGATCTTGTGGGATGCCTCGTCTGCCGGATCAAAGGTGACAGCGACCCGAAACTTCAAACGCTGCGCCGCATCGTCCTCTGCGATGCCGAGCAGAGCTGCGAGCGCCTTGGCGTTTTCCTGATCTGATGTCAGAGTCATGGCGTAATCCCCAGGTGAAGCGGTATCTGTTCCGAACTCACTTCATTCCAAACATTAGCGACATCAAGCTGATATACGGCCGCCTGTTGCAAAAAGTTCTTCGGAGTCGTTGACCGGGCAAAGAATGGAAGCACTATCGAGAGGGCGCCGACATGCCGCACGATTGCCCATCGGTCATCGGCGGTCGAATGAAATGCTTCGTGAGGGTGGGTGTGTACCTGGGACACAACGTAAAGCCCTTCTGTGCGGAGGCGATCCATGAGCGCCGCCATGCCTTGCCGCGGAATCTCAAAGTAATCAATCGCACTGTTTTGCATTGGCCGGTACACATCAAAAATGCGTTGGACGCCGGGTTCGCGACGACCGAGCCAAAGCAGGACACATTCACGTTGGCCGACTTTCCGAAACAGGTTGATCGTCTCGCGGATTTGGCCAGACGATATCTGAACTGGAGTGTTGTTCATTTGTGCAGGCCTCTCCATACGTGCCAAAGTTGCGTCAGGATTCCTCCCAATGTGAATTTATCGCTTCCCTTGACGGTCTCCCAGGAATCCGCGATGTGGCTTGAATGAGTGTGGTACTCACGAACTCCTTTCATGCAAATGAACGGCTTCCTGGTGATCGGATGTGGCGAGTTGTTGAATACGCCTGAGGGGTCGCGATCGATGCTGGAGAGCGGGCTCCCCTCCCAATCAAGAAATACGACTGAAGGGGGTCGTTCATTCCAGTCATCACATAAGAGGCGCAGACGCAGGCGGGCGCCGTCACGNNCAGAAAACCCGACGTCGAGAACGGGGTACTGCGCGGAGAACAGAGTCCAGCCGCGCGTCTCCAAAAGCTCGGGGCGAAACTTTGCGACTTCCTCCTCGAAAAGGGCGCGCGAGGCTGCCTCATGCATAGCCGCCCGCTCCGTGATCTGGTCCCCAATCGATTTCCACTCGGCCGCTGAGGGCGTTATCGCGGTACGATTTAGCGATATCAATCTTGCGACCGCCGACCACCGCAATCCATCCCGCGGTATCCGCAATGTGGAGTTTTTCGTTGGCCTTCTTCAGCACGACTTCAACATGCTGATGTTCGGGAACTCGATCAAATCCAGCCTCCGGGTAGACGCCGGAGGTGGTGATAACTCGAACCTCCGCAGACTTCTCATGCTGATGTTCAAAGAGAATTTCGACCCGACCGCTTAGACCGTTGTCGCGGAACGACTTGACGATATCGATCTTTCGACCGTCTACCACCGCAATCCATCCCACGGTATCGATGATGTGGAGCTTCTCGGCGGCCTTCTTGAGAACAGTCTCAACGTGTTCATGATCGTTGACTCGTTCAAAGCCAACTTCTGGGTAGATGCCGGAGGTGGTGATGACCCGAACCTCCACAAACTTCTCGTGGTGCTCTTCCATGGCTGCTCCTTTCCTACTGCGGGTGTGCGTTTTGTACTTCTCAGTGCGTATAATGACACGCAATGCGTCTCATGTCAAGTGGCTGCTTGATATAATGCGCAGACTGTGTATAATTGTTTGAGATCAAGTTGTTGGTAGGGTTCGAGATGGCATCGACACTTGGGGAAGAACTCGCACGGCTGAGGCAGGTGAAAGGCCGCACCCTCAGTTTGCGTGAAGTGGAACGTCAGACCGGGATATCGAACGAATACCTGTCCCAACTTGAGCGGGGGGTAGCCACGAAGCCCGCGCCAGACGTGCTCCAAAAGCTCGCGAAGTTCTATGGCGCGCCTTATGAGGCTCTGCTCATCGCAGCCGGGTATCTAAAAGAGAAGTCCGCCGACAGGGATCGCCGTGTGTTTCCTCGCGACGTTGAAGCTATCGCAAAAACCGCCCAGTTTTCAGGCGAGGAATGGGAAGAGGTGCGGAATTTTATGACATTTCTTGCCACGAAGCGAAAGCCAGGGACGAAATGAACCGCCGCCGAAGCTCCTCTGTTCCTGATGAGCTGGATTTTCGGGGCTCGGTTTGCTACTAAAGGCGCAGTGGAAGAAGCATGCGGGCCGGAGTAATTTCACATCAGCGTTGTAACCCTTTCCTCGCCAAGATCACCTGACAGCAAAGACGGAGGAGGGCGCCAGGAAGGGATTTGTCGGCATCTACGGCAAAACATCGACGCCGATAATCCGCCATGCGATACAGAGACCTTCGATGGCTTGAGAACCCTGTTGCCGATCTCGGCCGTGATGTCAGTGATGGATTGGCCAGTTCCCTTGGCAAGGACGAGACCCTTCTTGTACAGGTCGATGATGTCGATGTAGCTATTCGATCCGTCTAATGCCCATTTGGCGCTGGCGCTTTTCTCTTGAGATTTGCTCTCTTCCGCTGCAGAAGTGGGAGCGGTGGATCGGGCAGAGTTGCTTCCGGCGGAGTCTCATGGTGTCCTCTTGGTTGGCTTTGGTGCAATTGTGGGATGGGATGGGCAGGAAACGGGATCGTCTGCTTCAGCAAGCGGAGACCTCTGAGAAGCCCTTTTTCTCAGGGGTCAGATACCGAGTCCGGCAGCGGCGTTGCGGGTGAAGATCTCGCCGATGCGGATGTANNAGCCCGCGGCGGGAGAGCTTGCCATGGCGGGTGACTCCGCGGAAGACAGGACCGGCCGTGATGCCCGAATCGGCGAGCCAGTGGCGCAGGACGCGGACCGGGCAGGTTTCCACCTCCTTCCCAAAGGGAATGCCGACCTTGCGGCCGGCTGCCT
>PMWR01000250.1 GCA_003166055.1 Acidobacteriaceae bacterium | reverse complement strand
CCAAAGAAGACATCGGCGCCGGCGCAACCTCAAACCACAATCGCGTTTTGTTCTGGCTCGGGAATACTGTTGTCGATGCAACTTTCTCCCACATCGGCCCCATGTCCGGCGCGGAACTGCGTGAATTGGCCAGCCATCTGCCCGTCCCCGACGGAACCGCGGCCATGGCGCCTCCCATTCTTGCCGATCTGCCTCACGGCTCTTTAGACGGCCAGACTACGCACTATGCCGTCGGGCCATCGGGCTATGTTGGCGCGGGCGGAGTGCTGCCGCCGGAGATTGTCGGCTTCGATCGCGGCGCGGAAGCGGTCACGGCGAACTACTCGCTGCGCTCCGGCCCGGCCACGCTCACCATCGTCGATTACCCCACGCCGCAGATCGCCATGGCGCAGGAAGCCAGAATCCGCGCCTACGTCAAAGCCGGAAGCCAGGCCCAGCCGGCGTGGCCCAAGCCGCTCGTCGATTCCGATCAGGCTTCGCTCGAAGTCCGTCGCAGCGGCCCGCTCGTCGCCCTGGTAAGCGGCGACGCCATTCCCGAAGAGAGCCACAACCTGCTGGCGACGGTCCACTTCGACGCCAACCTGATGTCCATCCCCCAGCCCACTGAGTCGGAGATCAGCAAGACCGGCAAACTGCTCATGGGAATCGCCACGCTGTGCATCATCGGCGCCAGCGCCGCCATTCTGCTTGGATTCTTTCTTGGCGGCGGAAGGGCTCTCTACCGCCTGGCGCGCGGCAAGCCGATTTCTTCTGTGTATGAAGCCGAGTTCACCAGCCTCCACCTGCGGGACTAAAGGAATCCAGAAGCCTGCGAGCCATCCAGAGACCGCATCTGAAGGGTAACCCCTGTCTAAAACCTGTGGAAAACCGGGGACAAACCCCAGGAAACACCCTGAAAAGACGGGAGCAATCGGGAATCAAAAGGCGAAGACACATCGAAGAGCCTGCCTGATGCTCTTCTGGAGAATCATTTCTAAAGCATTGAATATAAAAGATTTATTTCGCCCCGGATTTCCCCTTGACACTCCCTTCGCTCGCCCCTACTATGCAGCCAGAAAGTTCTGATGGTTTTGCCTCCGTTGGAACTATTCTCCCTGAGGAGAGAGCTGCCCTGTTGCCGGGCGGCTCTTTCCGTTTCTAAAGGGCTTACGGGCCATTCCCGTTCCAGACCCATTCCTGACCCTCACTGAGAGTCGGCAGCAGGGTCGGTCCACTCCTTGCCGCATGCTTCGCACAGCCACGAATTCACAGGATCGGCGCTCTCCAGAACCGGGTCTTCCGCGCCGCACTTCGGGCACTTTGGCGGGACGAACTCCGGCCCCTCGGTGCTGTATTCGTCGATAATCTCCTTCGGGATGGGTCGCGCAGCAATCTCCTGCGCCTCCTCCAGTTGATCCGCCGCCACCACCACACGCGGCCCCGCGAGCTCGATTGATTGCGCTTCGATCCAGCTGTCGATGCCCGCTCTCCGCAATACTTCCCTGAGCATCAACGCCTGCTCCCGGTCCTCGCAGTCCAGGAGCGGTGTCTTCCATGTGTAGTCCCGCGGCCCATCGGACTCGTCGCCAGGTTTTGCTTCTCCGTGGACCCCTGCATAATCATCCGGGTCCACATCGCTGGCAATGTGGAATGGATCCACTGGCAGCGGCATCGCCAGAGCGGGCTGTTCAGATTTCAGGGCGGCCCGCACCACCCTCTTCGGCGGAGCAGCCGGATCGCTCAGCCCGCGATTTCTCATCTCGTTGCGCAGTACCTCCTGCGCCGTCTGCGTCAGGTCTTTGAAATCGGCCGAGAGCTGCTCCAACTCTCCGTCAAACATCTCGCGATAGTGCTCTGTGAGCCTTTGCCATTCTTCAGATGGGTTTTCGAACATGGGCAGCAGTATAGCCCCAACGAGGGGCAGGCCCAAGTCAGTATCGACGGATCGACATTGCCTGCACTACAATCGGTACAGCGAAAGCCGAAGTAGCTCAGTTGGTAGAGCAGCTGATTCGTAATCAGCAGGTCGTCGGTTCGACTCCGATCTTCGGCTCCATTCCCCTCCTTGCTCTCGTCCAAGCCCCATCCAAAGATGAAAGCCAGGTAACCGGTTTTCATCGGTGTCCCGCCCCGTTTCATGCCGATCTGGTCGGATTTCCACAGCCCACACCCCCCTTTCAGGCCATTCGTACCAAGTCAGGTACCCCTTATCCACGTATTTTTTTGTTGCCGAGGTAGTTCTGGTCTGCTTATCCACGCATACTCTTGTCATAATCTGAGCAAGAGCGGTTTCTCCGTAACTGTTCCAGAACTCCGTGGACCTGGTCTCAAAACAGTGATCAGGGCCAGAATTCAAGAACACGAGTTCAACCCCGAGGCCGTGGGAGCACTCAAGAGTGACCAGCTATAGCCGTCAGGACGTGTTGCGTATCTTCCAGATCAGTACCCACCAGTTGCAGGGGTGGGTGCGAGCCGGACTCATTCCGCAGCAGCAGACCTACACATTCCAGGAACTTGGCCAACTGAGAACATTGCGCGCCCTGCGCGAGGAAGATGTTTCCGCAGCTTCAATACGGCACTCGATTGTGGCTATGAAAGCCGTGGCGGGGATGGCCAATCCTCTGCTTGAGGCCTGCCTGGTGCGCACCGGCACGCGCCTCGCCTTCCGCCACATGGGCGCCATGGTCGATCCCATCCGCCGCCAGTTGCTCTTTGACTTCGAGCGGTTTGAACACATGGACCGCCCTTTCGCGGTCCCCGAGCCGGGTCCGCTCCGCCGTCCGGGGGCGGCCAATCCCAGCAGTGTGCAGGGGCGTTTTCTGGCCGCCGTCCAGGCGGAAGAGGCCGGCGAGAAGCAGCGCGCCATCGCCCTCTACGAGGAGATTCTGAAGATCGACCCGCAGTATGCGGCAGCCTACATCAACCTGGGCACCATCAACTTTCACCTGCGCCAGTTCGCCCGAGCCGAGGAGCTTTACCGTCGCGCCACCGAGGCCGATCCCGGCTACGTGCTGGCCTTCTTCGATCTCGGCAATGTGCTGGACGAGTTGCAGCGGCTGGACGAATCCATCGCCGCATACCGCCGCGCCGTTGCGCTCGCGCCCCGCTATGCCGACGCCCACTACAACCTGGCGCTGGCTTACGAGCGCACCGGCGAACACCGCCATGCTCTGCGCCACTGGCAGGCCTACGTCCGGCTCGACAACACCGGCCCCTGGGCCGATCACGCCCACGGACAAATCCGCAAGCTCCTCAGCCGCGAAAAGCTCTCCATCGCCTGGCGCGCAAAAAGCTTCATTCCGCCCCGCAAGGGATTGGCGGCGCTGGAACTGGTGAACAGCTAACCAGCCTGATTCGCCCTTTCTCCGCACCGGACATTCACCGTTGAGGGAAGCGCACACAGCCCTTCAGCGCCAGGCTTCGCCTCCAACAGCAACTTCTTTCGCATTCCGGTGTCTAACCAACTGGAGAATTCCGTGCGGTGTACCGGGAACCACCCTGGACACAACGGCGATTGCGCATTCGTGTCGGATCTCCTGTAACCCTTCCTGTCGCTCTCTGCAACAGGCGCACGCGCCCTTGGACCTCTATGCATCGAAGACGGTACGCAAGGACGCTGGTGTGTCTGCAATCTCAACGAGTAAATTCCCCCGAGGATGGCGAAGATGATAAACCTTGAAATTTCGCGCCGCATGCAGCTAAGGGTTTGCGGGCTGGCCGCGGCCTGCACAATGATGGCTGCTTCTCTTGGCGCTCAGAAAGTGAATCCCCGCATCCCCTCCGAAATCGGCAACATCGGCAATGCGGATCATTCAACCATTGCAGGCTCCCTTAACCCACATGCTCAGCCGCAGTTCGATACCGGCCGCCTGCCCTCCGGCACCCGCATCAACGGAATCACCATCGTCTTCAATCGCACCGCTCAGCAGGAAGCCGATCTGAAAGCGTTGATCGCCGCGCAACAGGACCCGGCTTCGCCGCTCTATCACCAGTGGCTCAGCCCCGATCAATTCGCCGCGCGCTTCGGCATGGCCGAGTCCGATTTGGACGCGGTGGAGAGCTGGCTCCAGCAACAGGGTTTTTCCATCGATTCCGTGGCCCGCAGCCAGAATGCTATCCACTTCTCCGGTAGCGCAGGTCAGGTGGAACAGGCCTTCCAGACCGAGATGCACACCTACAAGATGAACGGCGTACAGCATTTTGCGCCATCGACGGCGCTGAGCCTGCCCGCGGACCTTGCGCCCACCGTTCTGGGAATCAAGAACCTCGACGACTTCCGGCCGCAGGCGCATGTCGTATTCAATAAAAATGCGCGTGCGCGGAAGTCCTTTACCGGTGCCGGCAGCACCACCGCCAACAACGAGACCATCTTCTTCGCTCCCGGCGATATCGTCACCGCCTACGACATCCAACCGACATACAGCTCCGGATACACCGGTGTCGGCCAATCCATCACCCTGGTCGGCCAGTCGTCCATCCTGGTGAGTGACATCGCGGCTTTCCAGAACGCGGCCGGCCTCACGGTGAAAGCTCCCTCCGAGTTCCTCGTCCCGAACTCCGGCACCGCCGCGGTCTCCGACGGAGATGAAGGTGAGTCCGATCTGGATATCGAATGGTCCGGCGCCATCGCCACCGGCGCGACCATCAACTTCGTCTACACCGGCAACAACCCCAACTACGGCGCCTTTGACGCGCTTGAATACGCCATCGACGAGAACATCGGCACCATCATCAGTTCCAGCTACGGCACCTGCGAAGCAGCACTCGGCGGAGCAACTCTGGAAGCGAAGCTTGAGGAGGCCGCGACGCAGGGGCAAACCGTGATGGCCGCGGCCGGCGACGATGGATCCACCGACTGTTCCGGCATCTCCGGCTCCGGCCTCACCTCCGCGCAGCAGGAAGCACTGGCCGTCGATTACCCCGGCAGCAGCCAATACGTCACCAGCATGGGCGGCACCAGCATCTCCTCCACCGCCGACAACGGGGACTATCTCATCGTCGGCGACGGCTACTGGGAAGCAGATTCCTCCACCACCAGCAACATCCTCACCTCCGTGCAGCAATATATCCCCGAAATCGTCTGGAACGACAGCGCCCTGAGCGAGCAATATGGTGGCGGCCTTGCGGCCACCGGCGGCGGAAAGAGTTCACTCTTCACCAAGCCATCCTGGCAAACAGGAGTGCCGGGGATTCCCTCCGACGGCCAGCGCGATGTGCCGGATTTGGCACTCTACGCCTCACCCTACTACCCCGGCTACCTGTTCTGCAGCAGCGACAGCGGAACCAACGGCCCCTGGCAGCAAGGCCAGCAGAGCAGTTGCACTGCGGGCTTTGAAGATTCAGCAACCGGCGACCTGACCGCCGCCGGCGGCACCAGCTTCGATGCACCCATCTTCTCCGCCATGCTGGCCTTGATCAGCCAGAAGGCCGGCTATCCGGCTGAGCAGGGTCAGGGTCAAATCAATCCCACACTCTACAAGCTGGCCTCCAACAGCACAACCTATGCTTCGGCATTCCACGACATCACATCCGGCAACAACTATTGCGTGGGCTCGGGCTTGTGCACCGGCGCCAATGAGGGATACGTGGCCGGAACAGGCTATGACCAGGTGAGCGGCATCGGTTCAGTCGATCTCAGCAACCTGGCCAACGCGTGGCCGGCAAACACCACGACGCCGCCAGCATTGATTGCCACCACCACCACCGTCACCGCGTCGAATTCCGCTCCACTGGTCAACGTTTCTGACAGCTTCACCATCTCCGTAACAGCTGCCACAGGCACGCCCACAGGCAATGTATCGATCACCATCGACAGCAACGCGGCCATCACCGAACCCCTCACTTCAAACGGCACCTACGTTTACTCGACTTCCTTCGCCACCGCGGGAGCGCACACCGTCCTGGTCACCTACGCGGGCAACTCCACCTACGCAACCTCCAACGCAAGCGCGTCAGTGACCGTCGGCGTGAACAGTTCGGGTACGGGATCGATTGCCCTCGCAACCTCGCCGTCTACGCTCACAGTCGCCCAGGGCAGCTCCGGCACTGAGTCCATCACCGTGACTCCGTCCGGCGGCTACACCGGCACTGTCGTTCTCACCATCGACGCCGGCACGTCAGGCGACAGCGCGCTTCAGAACCTGTGCTGGCAATACACCAACTCGAACAGCTCCGGCAACGGGATTGTGCAGATTGCCGGAACCGCAGCCGTGACCTCCCAACTCACCCTCTACACCGACGCCACGTTCTGCCAGTCTGCGGGTGCAATGCGCAACAGAGCCATCCACTCCTTCAAAACGCTCCAGAACTCAGGCACCGCCAAAAACACCAGCGGGAACCCAGTGCCGTTCTCGGTCGCTTTTGCCGGGTTGCTGCTGGCGGGCTTCCTCGGCCGCCGTTCCCGCAAACTGCGCGGAATCACTGGTCTGATCGTTCTTGCGGCCGTGGGACTGGCGCTCACCGCGTGCAGCAGTAACGCCACCCTCTCCACCACCGTTTCCAATCCTCCCAAGGGAACCTACACCATCACGGTTACCGGGCAAGACCAGACAACAGCCAGCATCGAGGCAACCTCAGCCTTCACCTTCGTCATCAACTAACCAGCCTCCCTCAACAGGGGCGAACACCCACACGGTGTTCGCCCTTTTTTCTGCTCGCCGCGCTTCTTGAGCAGCTGAAGCTGGGTGCCCCATCCTTCGCCTTTTTCCTGGCGAAGGGTGGGAAGCCACAAACCTCGCCCATCCCACTCTCAACCCTCCAACAAAAACGGATGTCCGTCATTGCGGCTTTTTCTCGCCG
>PMWR01000083.1 GCA_003166055.1 Acidobacteriaceae bacterium | reverse complement strand
GAACGTGGTCCCGAACCAGGTCATATCCATTATAGAGATTTGTTGAAACTTGAGGATTTTAAGTGCTTTTGATGGAACAGTTTGCAGGCCACCTCCTGAGCCTTATTGATTCTTGCGGGTCTTGGATGCTTTGGCTGTTACAAATTTGACTACAGTTGGCGGCATGGCGGATAGATTCAGATCCGTCCGGAATGCGCTTTTCGCCCAAAGTGGCATTGCCAATTGGGCGGATTGGCAGAGTCAAGTCAGAGTGAGAATTGATTATCGTAAGGACATCGTTCGCGTCTCGATTTCGCCGACCTTTCCGGCACGCTTCATGCTTGTCACAGCGATGAATCCCTGAGAATCGCCAATCGCGACCAGCATGAACTCCGACTGCATCTGAGGCGTCCTCCTCTCAAAAGAAGCCGTACTAAACTATGAACCCCACTTGAAGCGATTGCACTCAAGTCTACGGGCTACTCGACAGTCGCGCGGTACTTGGAGGGGATGGTCGACAATGTTCAGAGGACTTGCGGAAGAATTAATTCACTGGCAATCGGCGTCTGATGAGATCACCGAACCATCGCCTAGTCATCGTGGACGATCTGTTAAGGCTCTCGCTTTTGCGGGATTCTAAACTCCTACGATCACTCGCTCAACCGATTAGAAACTGTAGACCCGTGCTTCCCACCCTCTGAGGTTTAATGTCGATGCCTTCACTTCTCTGCTTCTTAAATTGCTCACAAGGAGTCGGTTTACTATCAAACCGTCCGGGAGGTGGTAAACAATTTGATCTCTTGAGAAGTTCAGGACGACGAGATAGCGGCCTGCGCCCAGGGTACGCGTATAGGCGAAGATTCTGGGATTGGCTGGGTCCAGATCTTTGAAATCGCCATAGACAAGAGCTGGGGTTCTATGGCGTAGCGCAATCATCCGCTGGGTGTAGTGATAAACGGAGCCCGGGTCAACTAGTTGCGACGCCGCGTTAATCTCCTTGTAGTTTGGGTTCACGGCAAGCCACGGCTTTTCGCTGGTCGTAAAGCCGGCCTGCGGACTGCTGTCCCATTGCATCGGTGTGCGGGCGTTATCTCGACTCATATGGCGTAGGTTCGCTAGGTAGGCCTCTTCACTCACTTCGTGCGTGAGAACATGCGCCTTGTATCCGTTCTTTGCTTCAATGTCGTTGAAGTCCGCGATCGATTTGAAGGGATAATTCGTCATGCCCAACTCGTCGCCTTGATAAAGGAATGGGGTCCCACGCAGAGTCAGGAGCATGGTGGCAAGCAATTTGGCTGAAGGAATGCGAAACGCCGGCGAGTCGTCGCCGAAACTCGAGACCAGTCGAGGGTTGTCATGGTTCGACAGGAAGACCGTGTCCCAACTATGAGCATCCAGTTCTTTGGCATGGTTTGTGTAAATCGCCTTCAGCTCCGGCAGAGTCCAACTCTTCCACTGCGATCCGCTCCGATTCAACCTAATTCCATCGAAGTTGAAGATCATGTTCAGTTCATGGCGGCGATCATCCACCATCAACGGTGTCTGTTGTAGCGTGATTCCCAGAGCTTCTCCGACGGTCATGACGTCGTACTTTGCAAGCACTTCGCGGTTCATCTCCTGCAGATACTCATGCATGTGCGGACCATTAGCATACGCGGCGCCAAAATCCCTCAACTCTGCCTGAGAAAGGTTAGGAAAATCGGGGCGCTTGGAGATGAGGGGAATTACATCCATGCGGAAGCCATCAACGCCCTTGTTGAGCCAGAATTTCATGAGGTCGAAGACCTCTGACCTGACGTTTGGATTGTCCCAATTGAGGTCTGGCTGTTTCACTGCGAAGTAGTGAAGATAGTACTCCTGAGTCACAGGATCAAACTGCCATGCTGAGCCTGAGAAGAAGGAAGGATCGTTATTTGGCGGGTCGAAGCCATTTGGACTAGCCGGGTTCAGTTTGCCTTGACGCCAAATGTAATAGTTGCGGTAGGGATTGCCTTTTGAACTGCGACTCTCAACGAACCAATGATTTTCATCCGAGGTGTGATTGACTACCAGGTCGATGATGAGGCGCATACCACGTCGCTTGATGCTGCTTAGCATTTCGTCGAAGTCGGTCATGGTTCCGAATTCCGCCATCACCTTCCGATAATCGCGGATGTCGTAGCCGTTGTCCGCGTTTGGCGAGTCGAAGTGGGGGCTCAACCAGATGACATTGACGCCCAGGCTCTGAAGATAGTCGAGCTTGCTGGTGATTCCCTTGAGGTCGCCGATTCCGTCGCCGTTTGAGTCCTTGAAAGAGCGCGGATAGATCTGGTACACAACCGCCTCCTTCCACCACGCGCGCTGATAGCCGTTTATGTTGACCTCGTTGGCTGCGTACGATGGCGGCTGAGGTGTAGGAATCTTGCGTTGTTCGGCTGTCGCCAGCATGGAAAAGGCTAGCAGCGTCGTTGCGCGGATTTTTGCTTTCCGGCTCACTGGTTGGTTCCGATGAAGATCGTGTCCCAGTAGCGCAGTGCAGGCACAGTGAATTCAATCCATGCTGAATTCACGTCTTTGCGGACCTGAAAAGGAATCGAATGGAATTGTCCACCGTCGAAGTCCGGAGATGCCCATCCCACCGATCGAACGGTACCGGGAGACGGGACCTGCACGCGCAGATTCTTGAGGGATGGCGGTTCAGGCCGGTTCATCATGACATCGCGCCAATGAGGATCGTTCGAGCCTAACAGATTGATCAGGTGAATGACGGTGGTATCGTCCTTGCGCCGCGCGATGGTCCAGATGGTATTCGGGACGGCAAGCGGATTGGTTGTTTGATCGGAGACCCGGACTTCAACGCCACATGGTTGAACATCTATATGATCACGCAGGTAATTCTCGTACGCAGTCAGAAAGTCGTAATAGTGGCGCAGATCCCGACGCAAGGCAGGGGAAACGGAAAGACGCGTGTCAGCGGGGAAGTATTCTCTTGAAAGCATTCGGTCGCCATCGCCCAACTCGATATGTGATGCACCTGAAGCAAAGATGGCTGCGTCGGTCAGCAGGACACTTGGTGTATTGAACTGCTTTGCGGTGGGCACCGGACCATGTTCGGGTTCTTTATGGACATAGGCGGCGATGACGAAGCCGTCCTGGGGATTTGCGAAGTGGACCTTCTCCGCGGTTACAAGAATGCTGGCGAACGTCTCCTGGTCCTCCCAGAGTTCAGAGTAAACAAACTCGGCAGCAGAACGAGCGATTCTCTCCTGGCCGAGCGTCCCGACTGCGTTAAAGACGATTCGCTTATGTAGCGTTGAGCTTGCTCCGTCGATGAAGGAGCGAAAGCCGGAAATGTAGTCAACTGGGGAGCCGTCGTATGCGTATCCGCCCTTTTCTCCAAACGTGTCGACGTGCCAACCATCAAACGGATAGACATCAAAAAGTTCATTCATCTGGCCGAACAGATAATGCTGCCATTCCGGATCGTTGAGGTTCATGTAATAGAGCCGGTTGGTCGACCAGCCGCCGGATGGGTGCAGTTCCAGACTCTTTGCGGTCGCGACCGACCGCGGTCCGTTGGGCGTGTCCCAGATGCCCCACTTCAATGGCAGCGGGTTTTGCGCCCTGGTGAACGCGTCGTCATAAGAGCTGTAGCTGGCGTTGTACGCCATTGCCATCATGTTGTAACGATGCGCCTGGTAAATCAGGTCTCTTACCAGGGATCCGTCTACGGCGCGTCCAGCGATGTCCTTCCAGGCCGGGGCGGGATTTGAAACGGTTCCCGCAAGCGGCTGGTCGTGCCGGTATTGAAAGTCGTAAAACTGTAGCCCATTGATATGGAAGCGATTGAGCTCGGCGATCCAGGATTTGGGTTCTGTTCCCTCGCGGGCATTATAGTGCGCCAGGTAACCATAACGAGGGAATCGTTTCCAGTCGGAGGAAATGTCGATAGCAGTCTGACGCTCCCCGAGTGTTCGCCCCGCAGCGTTCGACAGCCGCACAGTGACCAGATAGCCCTGGAAGTCATCATGGGGAGCAGAGCAGGGCAATGAGACAGTACCTTCCGCGCCAGGCGCCGGGTGAATCGTCTCGCATTGTCCGACCATCTGCCCGAGCCGCCAGATGGCGCCGGAAAGCTGCTCGGTTCCCTCCGGTTTGCCATCCAACTGAACGACGAGATTGACCGGATCAGAGGGGGCATATCGCGCCTTGTCAGGGTATGCATCCAGGAGTTGGATTCCCTGGGCTTGCATGCGGAAGCCGGGCAACGAGAGAGTGCAGAGCAGCAGGAGCCAAAAGCGCATGAGTCCATCATGCAACGAAGCATCCGGTTTCGATCCTAAAGGATTGCCGAGGTTTCTCCGAGGGGGAACCCGGAGCAGATTATTCAAAGTGCTCGACGAGCGTGAGGCCGCTCGAAGCCCGTGCGAGTTCCGCAAAGATAATCCGTTTGCCGTCAGGGGTCAAAGAGATACCGGCGAATGGGGTGGGATCGTGCTTCAGCGCATACACGGCTTGAGCCTGGCCGGTTTCGGGATCAACCCGTTGGATCGTGAATTGGCCGCCCTGGTCAGAGAGCGAGTAAATGTGGCCTCCACCCAATGTCCAATAGTTCAGATTCCCGGTCGGGGGACCGTCGAATACCTTACGTTCCGGCCCTCCGCCGGCAGGTTTCCTCCAGATGCCCGATTCGCCATAATGCGTGAAGTAAAGCCAGCGCGCATCTTCGCTCTCCAGAGCCACCATGCCGCCTCCGGTAGTGACTTGCTGAGCTGGGCCGGAACCATCGGACGGGATCTTCCATATCTGCCAGGAACCTGAACGGTTCGAGCCGAAATAGATCCAGTGATCATCCGTCGACCAACTCGGGACAATGGTGTTGAAGTCACCATGGGTTACCTGGCGGGGTGCGCCGCCATGGGCATCGATCACATAGATCTTCGCAAAGGGGTTCGATCGCGCGTCGAATGCGATGAAATTTCCACTGTGCGACCAGGATGGGCTTCCAGCCATGGCTCCTGCCGATGTGAGTTGAATGGGATCGCTTCCGTCAATCCTGGCACTCCAAATCTCCTGCGAACCGGAGCGCCAGGATTGAAATGCGATCTTGTCCCCTGCCGGGGATACGTGTGGAGATGCGTCCTGCTCGCTGGAAGTGAGGATCTCGGCTTCAGTTCCGGCGCCATTCCCGCCGAGATTGGCCGCGAGAATGCTCCAATTTGCATTTCCGTGCGAATAGACCAGGCGGTTGCCTTGTCTTGAGATCGAAGGCCAATAGGCGTTATCTCCACCTGCGGGCTCGTGTTCCGGTGTTCCACCCTGCGCTGAAACCCTCCACAGTGAGATGCTGCCACTTCGATTTGACGAGAAGACAAGCTCGGAACTGTCGGTCAGCCAGGTGAGACCGACTATCAGCCGGCCGTCATAAGTGAGCCGCTGCGGGGCACCGTTGGGGAGCTTCATCATATATATGTCGTGTACCGAGCCCTCCGGGCCGCGAATGAAGGCCAGTTTGGCGCCGTCCGGCGAAATCGCCGGGGTCCAGTCTCCATCCCAGCCCTTGGGGGGAGTTGTGAGCTGACGAACCGAGCGCCCCTCCAAGGTGAGTTCGACAAGAGAACTTGGAGCCTGGGGGTCAAGCTGCTGGGGAAATATGAGGCTCTTGCCGTCAGGGGTCCAGGTTAGTCCGCCATACTCCCACACATGGTTTGTCGGGAGCGTATAGACCTCCTGTTCGGAGCCGCCGATCGCGGGAATGATCACAATGCTGGTGTGTGTCGCGTCTTGGCGAACAAATGCAATCCAGCGTCCGTCGGGCGACCAGGCAGGACTCAACTCCTCCGCGGCACCATGCGTCAGGCTTGCCGGATCTTCAGAGCCGATTTGCTTCACGTAGATATGCCCCTGGCGCTTGCCATCCTTGTGCCATACGAATGCAACCGCAGTTCCATCGGGAGAAAAACTGGGTTGCAGTTCAGAGCCGGGGTAGGTGGTCAAGGGGCGGCTGGTATAAGCCTCGGTGCGCGTCGTTCGATGTGCGGGCCGAAGCACCAGCGCCGTCAAAATTACGCCGGTAAGTACAATGAGCGGCAGCGCGATCCAAAACGCAAGGCGCTTGCTGCTGGCCTGGACTAACGTCGATGGTGCTTCAGGAGCCGGCTGTTCAGGGGCAGACGCTGCCGTTCCCGCATCCGCATGTTCTGATTCACTGGGCGTTCCTGCCTGAAAGACAGGATGCGGTACCACAACCGCGGATACTGAGGCTGCCTGCTGGACAGTTGCGATTAGCCGATACCCAACCTTCGGAACCGTTTCAATGGTGCGAGGCTCGCGCGGATCGTCGGCAAAGGCGCGACGGAGCTCTGAGATGGCTCGAATCAGGACGTCTTCGCCAACGAAGACATCGGGCCAGACCACGCTTCGGAGCTTCTCGCGAGTGACAACCTCTCCTGGCTCGTAGGCCAAGGCGACAAGCACCTGCATCACCTTTGGCTCGAGATGTGCTGTTTCTCCGTTACATTCGATGGAGTTGATGGCGGGATGGATCAGCCAGTCGCCAATGCGGAAATCACCTCGCACAGAATCGCCCTCAAGAACCGTCTAGAGAAGTCTCGCCTCAACGCTCATTTCCACGACTCTACCGCAAACATATGCAGCAAAAGAGGTTAATGGCCTCGGGAAAACCTCGGGAAAATGTCGCGGCGCATCCCTAGTCAATTGTATGTCCTAACTCATACTGTCAACGCCGTAATCCAATGAAGCTGCTCAGATTGCGTGGATTCGGCTCATGGAGCACTGGTGAATTTCCGAAGGGCAGTGTGAACAATGATTGCCATGTTGGCACAGTTGCCGATTTCGGTGCAAACCGAAATCGGGTTCATTGTTTGCTTGCCAACGGACAGGCTTAGAATGCGAGAGCCACCGAATCCAAGCACGGAGAGTGAGCACTGCAAGTTTTTCCACAGCTAGTGAAACCAATGATGGAGGCAATCACATGATCAAGTGGCAGAGAGATACAGGAGACGCAGGTGAAAATCGAGGATTCGTGGCTCAATTCACTCGACTGGTGCAGGTCTGGTTGGTAGTCATCGCGGTGCTAATGGTGCCGCTCAACCGGGCATTAGGCCAGACCCAGGCGGTCAGCGCAACACTCTCCGGGACGGTGACCGACAAAACAGGTGCCGTGATTCCGGACGCAACGGTAACGCTCATCAGTCCGGATCAACATTTTCAGCGCCAGGAAAAGACAAGCGGAACGGGGCTGTATACGTTCACCCTGTTGCCTCCGGGGCAATACACGCTGACGGTCCAAAAACAAGGTCTCAGCGCCTATACCCAAACCAACATCATCCTGGAAGTAGGCCAGTCTCTTGAGATTCCCATTTCGCTTCCGTTGGCGAGCGTTTCGGAAAAGATCATGGTCACATCGCAAACGCCGCAGTTGAATACGGAAGATGCAAATATCTCCACCTTCGTAGACACCAGGGAGATCCTTGATCTTCCTCTCAATGAGAGGAATGTCGCGAGCCTCGTATTCCTGAATGCTTCCGTCACAAACCAGGCCCTCACTCAGTGGACCGGAGGAACGAGCGCGAATTCGGCCAACGCCGATCAGGATCTTACCTTCCTCAACTTCGCGGGTAGCAGATTTGGAGATACCGAATGGCTGCTGGACGGCCATTGGGATGCCGACGGGCAGTGGGGAGCAATCATGTACCCGCCGGGAATCGATGAGACGCAGGAATTCCGGCTGCAAACCAACAGCTTCTCTGCGCAGTTTGGCTTCAGTTCCGGCAATGTGATCAACATGGTCACGAAGTCCGGGACCAGGGATCTCCACGGCGACGCCTTTGAGTTCCTGCGCAACAGTGCTGCAGACGCACGTAACTTCTTTGACAACCAGCCTGCGGTGCATTACGAGCGCAGCCAATTCGGCTTTACTCTGGGCGGTCCGGTTGTGCTTCCCCACCTGTACGCAGGGCGCGACAGGACGTTCTTCTTTGGCTCTTATGAAGGTCTTCGCGCGGCATCTCCGGTAACGGCGACAGATACCGTTCCGACCAAGGCCAACCAGAGCGGCGATTTCTCAGCCCAGCTTGGAACTGCCACCGGGAACAACGACTATCTCGGCAGACCGATCTATAACGGAGCTATCTACGATCCGTATTCCGCGCGCCATGTTACGGCCGGGGAGAGAGATCCGGTCTCAGGGTTGGTCGCTAACCAAACCGGGATCATTGTGGATCCGTTCGGAGGAGTTTCCGGCGGAGTTCCTACCAACATGATCTCCTCGACGAGATTCGACAAGCTGGCAACAGTGCTCTTGAAGTATTACCCGCAGCCAACCAACACGCAGACGGCGAATAATTTCGTGGCGAATGCGTCGTCGCCGCAGCAGCAGGACGCCTACACCGTCCGCATCGATCACAACTTTAACGACAAGTCGAGAGTTTACGGACGCTGGTCAAATAAGGACGAGTACAAGACTGGCGGCGCGGCCTTGTATGGAAACGACGTGGGCGGCCCGGGGCTCAAGAACGGCGACAACCGGTGGGACTTCGCCATGGGCTTCTCGCAGGTGCTGACGCCGTCCCTGGTTATGAGCGTCAATGGGGGATGGAACAGATGGGTTGAGACAAATCTGCCGCAGGGAAATCCATTTGACGTGACTCAACTCGGCTGGCTGTCTTCATTGAATGTGGGCGGGGGTGTTTTTCCCGGCGTGAGCCTGGGTGAATACGCAGGCCTCGGTTCCGGCAGCCCTCAGACTGCTCCCAGAGAAGACCGGTCAATCGGAACAGATTTTACGGACACGTTTGGGCGGCATTTGTTTACGTTCGGATTCGATTTCACTTCTCAGTATTACAACAATCTTTCTCCGGGCAATGCCAACCTCAACTTCACCCAGAGTGGGACCAGCGGGTATGATCCACTGAACGTCGATGTCGCCAGCACCGGCAACCCGTTCGCAAGCTTTCTGCTCGGCGTGGGAAGCGGGTCATTCGGTTTGACCGGCTCTCAGACGTCAAACATGAAGAAGATTGACTGGTATTTTCAGGATGACTGGAAGCTTAACAAGAAGCTGACACTTAATCTTGGCATCAGGTATGAACTTCAGCCTTCCCCGACAGACCGCTTCAATAAACTGGCATGGTTCGACACCACAGCCAGCAATCCGATCTCCGCATTGATTGGAACCTCCGTGCCGGGTGAGCTGGTCTACACCGGCGGAAACAACGAGCGCGGCGTGATCACAAACAGCTACGGGAACATTGCTCCTCGATTCGGCTTCTCATACCATGCGCTCGATAAGTTGGTGGTGCGCGGAGCTTACGGGATATTCTACCCACAGCGTGCGTCGTTGGCCTTCGATTCAAATCTGAACGGATATTCGCAAACGACGAATTGGGCCGATGCCCCAACCAACGGGTATACCATTACTAACCCCGCAAGCCAGGCATTCAGCGGTGGGCTGGTGCCAATCGTAGGAAATGCACTGGGTGGGCTAACTGATTTCGGCAACGGCGTAAATGCCATTCAGCATAATTGGAGCAGTCCGTACGTTCAGGACTACACCTTTGGGCTGCAATTCGCTTTGTCGAAGAGCGATGTTGTGGAAGCGCAGTATGTAGGCAACAAGGGCACCCATCTGCCTGTAGCTGGCGCCGTCAATCTCAACCAGGTTCCAGATGTGTTTATTCAGCAGGCCGCACAAGCGGTAGCTGCGGGACAGCCGAATCCGCTTTACAATCTCGTCACCAATCCGTTCTATGGTTACGCTCCGAATAGCGGTTGCGGTCTCAGCGGCGCGACCGTCTTTCAAGAGCAACTGGATAAGCCATTTCCAGAATTCTGCAGCGTAAACAGCCAGCAGGCGCCCATAGGATTCGATACCTATAATGCGCTGATGGTTACCTGGACCCATCGGTTTTCGCATGGATTCCAGATGCTGGCCTCCTACAACCGATCAAAGTGGATTGACGATGTAACAGGCAATGCAGCCTGGAGCTGGGGCGCCTCAAACCAGGAATTCAGGGATAACAACAACATCGCCCTGGATAAGTCAGTCGATGCATCGGACGTCCCAAACGCCTTGGTCATCAACTACATTTATCAGCTCCCCATCGGACGCGGCAAGGCGATTGGCGGGGATGCGAACAAAGCCGTCGATGCAGTAGTGGGCGGATGGCAATTCAGCGGAATCACCACATTCAGAAGTGGAGTTCCGCTCTCGCTGACTGACGACAACAACACCTCTTACTCTTTTGGTGGTGGACAAAGTCCGAATCAGGTCCACTTCCCAGCGAAGGTTGCGCACACCATTACCGCTGAAGGAGTGCGCGGATTTGACACCACCGCGTTTGAGCAAGCGCCCAACTTCACCTATGGAACGGTGGAGCGGAATCTCTCGTATTTGAGGAGCACGGGGACTGATAATTGGGACATGGCTCTGCAGAAGTATTTCGTCTTCAACGATCTCATCAAACTTCAGCTGCGCGCCGAAGCATTCGACGCGTTCAATCATCCACGGTTCACGAACCCAGATACCGGACTAGGAGACGCGTCCTTCGGTTATATTTCGGGGGCATTTCAGCCACGCGAACTACAAGCCGCAGTAAAATTGATCTGGTGAAGCTTGAGGGGAAAGCCCGATCGCGCTGCAAGCAAAGACCCAAATAAATCGGACATTCCCTCCTGACCTGAAGTCTGGGTAATTGACGAGCCTTTTGGGCACGGCTGAGGCCGTGCCCATTTCGCTCTCTGTGACGTAGAAGGGTGTTCGGCAAATGCAAAGTCCTCGCGGTCCATTCGCCCAAGCCTTCCGCCGATTGTCACGTCACGCCCTGCCTGCGGTAATCATCGGCTGCTCGATCGCTTTCTCGTGTTGGACGTCAGCTCAGTCGGCCGAGGTGACAGTCGGACAGTTATGGAAAGAGGCATCTGCCGCTCAGCAATCGCAACAGTACAGTCATGCCGCAACACTTTACCGAAAGATTCTTCTTCTGCAGCCTGACTTCATGGAGGCGGAGGTGAATCTTGGCCTGATGCTTCACCTGAGCGGTGACTTCAAGGCGGCTATCGCGACCTTCCAGCACGTACTGGCAAAGCATGGAGATCTTTTCGCACCCAATCTCTTAACGGGACTGGACTATCTCAAGCTCGACAATCCAAGCCTGGCATTGCCCTATCTTCAGAAGGCAACGGACGAGAAGCCGGATCAAGCCGAAGCCCGTGTAGGGCTTGCGAATAGCTACCTGCAACTGAAGCGATACTCTGAAGCCCTGGAACAATTCACCCGCGCTACTCAACTCGACGGCAAAAACGCGACCGCATGGTACGGCCTGGGGGCAACGTACCTGAGTATGGAAAAGGAGATGGAGCCTGGTCTCCAGCATTCCCAATCGCCTTATCGTGCGCTGCTTCTTGGCCAGTCCTATTTGCAGCAGGGGAAGGCGGACAAAGCCATAGCGACTCTGAGCGCGGTTGTTGGAAGCCCGCATGCCGTGCCGTGTGCTCATACATACCTTGGTTTTGCCTATCTCAAAGCTTCCAAACTCGATGACGCTGCAGAGCAATTTCAATTGGACTGGAACTCTCGCTCCGGAGAGGGCTGTCTTCTTGCCAAGCTTGGATTGGCGGCTCTCGACGCAAATCGGAACGATCCCGTGAACGCTCTTCGCGAACTCAACGAAGCCGTTGAGTCAGATATGCTCTTCGTTCAGAGCAATGCGGATCTGTTTCTTGACGAGATGGTCAAGGCTGGGGCTGGGGATCGCGTTCGAGAGATTGTCGCGACCAATCAGTCGAGCACCATTTCCCCCGCCAGCATGATATTCGCCGCGGACTTCCTGAAGCATGGCCATTACGCCGCGTGCAGTTCTTCTCTGAATGACTCATTTGCTAAGCTCAGCGCACCGGATCTTCGCAGCCTGGCCCTCTGTTCCTACTACATTGGCCGCGACGACATCGTTATGAACGCTACCGCGAAGATTTTGAAGGATGCTCCAGTGGATGCAGAGGCGCTTTACTGGCGTATTCAATCAGCAGAGCGCCTGGGGTTGGCTGCACTGGCAGAGGCAACCAACATAAATCCGAATTCGGCCTCACTTCACGCACTCACAGGAGACATGCTGCGCGAAAAGGGTGACCTGGCTGAAGCCGCGGACGAATATCGGAAGGCAATTGCCGTGAAACCGGAATTTCTTTCGGCGCATTTGGGGCTTGCGCGAGTTCTCAACTCGGATCACAAGTCTGATGACGCGGAACATGAATTGCAGTATGTCTTGACGGCGAACCCAGACGATCCCGAAGCAAACTACCTGATGGGGGAGATCCTGGTCAATCGCTCGAACCTGGCCGACGCACTGTCGTTTCTGCTGAAAGCCCTACACGTCACTCCTGAGGAACTTCCTTACGTCCATGCGGATTTGAGTCAGGTCTATGAGGATCGGGGCGATCTGCCACAAGCCATCGCCGAGCTGAAGCAGGCTTTGTCGATCGATGTTGACGGAAGCTTCTACTTTCGACTCGGCCGCCTTTACGCGAGGACGGGAGATCGGTCGGCCGCAGCTCAGGCTCTTGATCAATCAGCAAAGCTTCGACGGCAAGCAGATGCCGCGGCTCAGTTCGTTAAGTAACTGTTTCGAAGAATCTGTCGCGATGTCAGGGACGGAAATGGTCGATCGATGGAGTTCGCGAGCCCGAGAATCGCTCAAGAGTCATGCATCTGCTTTTGCATTGCTCCTTATATTTCTTGTGCTCTCTGCGACGGCCTGCTCATCCGGCGGCGGTAGTCGAATAACACCGATTCTCACCCATCCCGCAGCGCCGACAGGTGTCATGGCAGCGGCCGGAAATGCCCAGGTGATACTCTCCTGGGCAGCCAGCAGTGGAGCAGCTTCGTATAGCATCTATCGGTCGAGTGTATCGGGTGATGAAGGAAGCACTGCCTATCAAATGGGAAATTCCGGTACCTCATTTACTGACGCAAGCCTGATAAACGGAGTGCCCTACTTCTATACAATCGCGGCCGTCAACAGTACGGGCAGTTCTGCTCAATCGAATGAGGTCTCCGCAACACCAACTTCGCGTCTCATCAGCAATGTAAGTACGGACGCGGCGAGATATGCTCCCGGATCCACGGTCACGATTAATGTGAGCCTTACAAATACGATGGGGACGGCGACCGACGGCGAGGTCACGATCGACGTAACTCAGCTAGGATCGCTCCAGACAACACTTTCTGGGCAGGCATTCTCCTTGGCAAATCAAGCGACGGATACTCTTTCGTTTACCTGGACTGCGCCAGCGACTGACTTTCAGGGTTATTCGATCGAAGTGAATGCAACCGACGCATCAGGCGCGATCCTGGACAGCGCGAATTCAGCCATCGATGTGTCATCCACCTGGACCAAATATCCCCGCTATGGTTTCGTAGCCGCCTACACCGATCAACCAGCGGATGTATCCACAGCCGAGATCGCCCAACTCAATCGATTTCATATCAATGGCATTCAGTTCTACGACTGGCAGCAGAAGCATCATGTGCCTCTCGCGGGTTCAATAGCCGCCCCGGCCTCCTCATGGATTCAAATCAACAATCAGACGAATCTCCGTCAAACGGTTCTCGACTACATCAATGCGGCTCACTCTTACGGGATGTCGGCGATGAACTACAACCTCATCTATGGTGCGTGGGCCAACTATGCAACGGACGGCAGCGGTGTCAATCCCCAATGGGGGCTTTATCAAAACAGCAATGGTACAGATCAGGTCAATATCAATTTCACATCGCTTGATTGGGCCACGCCCTACATCTTCATCTTCGACCCTGGAAATGCGAATTGGCAGAACTACATTTACGGCCAGGAGGCCAACGTCTTTGTAGCATATCCATTTGATGGATGGCAGGTCGACCAACTTGGGAACCCCGGCACTGTTTACACCGCATCTGGAATGCTGGCGACTCCCAATTTGCCGGCAGAGTATGCTTCCTTCCTGACCGGTGCGAGGACTGAATTGCAGAAGACTATCGTGTTCAACGCAGTGAGCGGGTATGGATTGCCACAGGTGTTGAGTTCCGAAGACTTCGCTTATGTGGAATGCTGGCCGAGCGCACAGGGCGGGTCTCAGAACACATACAACGATTTGAAGGCTGTTGTCGATAGCATCAATTCGTCTAACCCTGGGCAGGGCGTGGTTCTTGCGGCCTACATGGATTACGACTATGCACAGAGCCTGGGTATTTCGGGACAGACCAGCAGGTTCAATACACCAGGCATTCTGCTCGCGAATGCCGCGATTCTCGCAGGTGGGGCCTCGCATCTGGAATTAGGGGATGGCGTTGGGGGAAATCCCGGATTAGATATGCTCGATAATGAGTATTTCCCAAATGAAGACCTGACTCCATCCTCCTCGTTGTTGAACATGCTGGAGACTTATTACGATTTCGATGTCGAATACGAGAATCTCCTCCGCGGAGGGTTGCGCAACAACAACAACGCTATCAGCTTAAGCGGGATTGCAAGCGGCAGCTCCGCCTCTCCGAATACAGTTTGGGCATTTCCAAGGGATAATGGTAACGGGCTGCATATGCTCAACCTCATCAATCTGATTGGGGAGACTAATATCGATTGGCGCGACGATAGCGCAAACTACCCAGTCCCGACGCCGCAAGAGAATATCACGGTGGAATACTACTATGGCAACGGCGAAGTAGCCGGTGTGTCTTGGGCGTCTCCCGATACCAACAACGGGAGAATGACGTCGCTTCCGTTCACGACTGGGCAGGACGGCGGCGGTGCATATGTTTCGTTTACTTTGCCGTTACTCGACTATTGGGATATGGTCTATATCGCAACCAACCTCACTTCGCCAATAGACGCGGAGCGAGCTCTCAACTGAATATGCTTACCTGGGATATGACCGGAATTACACTTCTCATTTGAATGTGCGGGACGAGTAAATTCGTCCCTGACCTGTGGAGGCCTTCTTCACGGCGCACAGGGAAGCAGGAGGTGGTGATTGAGATTGCAGGAACGTTTCTGCGCCAGCATATCTCGACCATGAATACGAGGATCTGATTCCCGCGACGACCAACCATCCGAAGGACCGCCATGTCCTTGCCACCGCGGCGCGAGCTGGCGTGAAAGTGACCGTTACCTACAACCTCAAGGATTTTCCAAACTCCTCGCTTGCGCCGTAT
>PMWR01000241.1 GCA_003166055.1 Acidobacteriaceae bacterium | reverse complement strand
GCAATTGGAGCGGGCAGAGACCGGCGACGAGCTATGGAATGCGGCCCAGCGACAGATGGTCGAAACCGGATGGATGCATGGCTACATGCGGATGTACTGGGCGAAGAAAATCCTCGAGTGGGCGCCCGATCCGGCCCGCGCCTTCGAATGGGCGGTGATGCTCAACGATAAATATGAGCTCGACGGGCGCGACCCCAACGGCTACGCGGGCATTGCGTGGGCGATCGTGGGTCGCCATGACCGTCCCTGGTTTGATAAGCCGGTCTTTGGACTGGTGCGGCCCATGTCGGGGGTCTCGACGGCGAAGAAGTTTAACGCACAATCCTATATCCGCCAGCACGCAGCGCCCACAGGATCGCCGGATATCGATTAGCCGAATGCGCGCACCGGCTGTACCCGCCGTCACAGTCTGATGTATTCCTGATCGTCCTATAATGGGCCACAATTCCATACCCGGAAACTGTTTGTTTCACACCAGGCAATCCAGTGGATTTCGACTCAATCCCCCTCGGAAGATAGGAGAGGGGAGGCCGGAATCGGATTCCGGACGTGTGCACCTATGCAGTCTTTTGGACGGGTATCGATTGAACCTGGCTCGCGAAGCAGGGGGGGCCTGCATCTTCCTCCGGATTGGATGCGTCGGCTGTGCCCCGGTTGGGCGCTGGCAGCGCTTTTCGTGGTTGCAGCCATTTTGGCGCCAGCGGAAACTCCCGGCGTGATGCCAGAATCTCCGCCGCAACGGCCGAATCCAGCCTCGCGAACACTTCCTCCAAGGGTGATTCAGGCACAAAGATTTCTTGCGCAGCGTGGATGGACGCCTGGCCGAGCGACAGTGGGTCGCGCGCGCCGCCCGCGGAATCCGTCGAGGTCACAGGCGCAGACGGTATCGAGCCGAGCCGCGACCTGGCAGTCGCTGGGCCCCGCCGCAGTCCTCACGCCGAGCTATGGGCTGGTAACAGGCCGCATCTCCTCGCTCGCGCTCGACCCCTCCGACGCGACCGGCAACCGGCTCTACCTCGGGACGACCGGCGGCGGCGTCTGGCTGGCGCAGAACGCGGTGACATCCAGCCCGTCGAACGTGGTATTCACGCCGCTGACAGACAATCTGGCGGCTTTGAGCGACATTACCGACGCATCCATCAGCATTGGGGCATTGACTGTGCAGCCTGGCGGAACCGGTGTGATTCTGGCCGGTACCGGCGACCCGAACGACGCGCTGGACTCTTATTACGGGGCCGGGATTCTGCGTTCAGCCGACGGCGGGACCAGTTGGACCCTGATTCAAATGACCGCGGACCAGAGTTGGGGTTTTGCCGGTGAAGGATTTGCGGGGTTTGCCTGGAGCACCGTGAATCCGCAACTGGTGGTGGCCGCGGTTTCTCAGGCCTATGAAGGCACGCTGGTCAATGCGAACCGGCCGCAGTTGAGCTACGAGGGGCTTTATGTCTCTCAGGACAGCGGCGTCACCTGGAATCTGGCGACCATCACGGACGGAAACGGCGCCGATGTGCAGGGGCCGGCCGATCCCTTCGCGGGGGCGGACGGCAATGCCGCGACCTCGGTGGTCTGGAATCCGCTGCGGCAGTTGTTTGTGGCTGCGGTGCGGTTCCACGGTTACTACCAATCGGTGGACGGCGTGACCTGGACGCGCATGACCGCGCAGCCCGGACTGGGGCTCACCCCGCTGTTCTGCCCGACCAATTCAGCGACCACCGGCTCCATCGATTGCCCCATCTTTCGCGGAACACTTGCGGTCAATCCGCAAACCGGCGACACGTTTGCCTGGACGGTCGATATCAATAACCAGGATCAGGGTCTGTGGCAGGACGACTGCCAGTTGCTTTCGGGGGCCTGCGCCAACCAGACCGTCACATTTGCGCAGAAATGGAATACCGTGAACCTCGAGACGAGCACTCTCGAGGGGCCGGCGACGATCGCAGACGGGGACTACACCCTTGCGCTGGCCGCGATGCCAGCCGGACCGGGCCTCGCCCAGGACACTCTGCTTTTTGCGGGGGCAAACGACCTGTGGAAGTGCAGCCTGGCCATGGGCTGTCTGTGGCGCGATGCGACCAACGCAAACACCTGCATGAGCGCGAAGGTGGCCGGTTACCAACATGCGCTGGGCTGGAACCTGTTGAACCCGCTGGAGATGTTTGTGGGCAACGACAGCGGGTTGTGGCGTTCGCTGGATGCGATCGGCGAGACCGGCCCGGTGTGTTCACCAACCGACGCGAGCCACTTTCAAAACATGAATGGGAGCCTTGGGTCGCTCGCCGAGGTGGTGAGCCTGTCCGAGGGCAGTTCCGCGCCCAACGCGATCATTGCAGGTCTCGGCGTCAACGGGACAGCCGGCGTGAGCAGCGACGCCGGGACAACTTTGGACTGGCCGCAGATTCTGGGCGGCGATGGCGGCCCGGTAGCGATCGACCCCGTCAACAACGCCAACTGGTATGTGAACGCCGAGGAGGGAGTTGGGATCTACCTCTGTTCGGACGGCCCGTCGTGCAGTCCAGCAGCGTTTGGAACCAGTCCCGTCGTCACGGATGCGGATGTCGGCGGAGATGGGCTGACCATGACCACGCCGGCGCCGTTCCTGGTCGATCCACTGGACTCGACCAAGTTGCTGATCGGAACCTGCCGCGTGTGGCGCGGTCCGGCGCATGGCGACGGCTGGATCGCAGGCAACGCAATCAGCCCCATTCTCGATACCGGGGCAACCAACGGCTCCTGCAATGGCGATGCGTTGATTCGTTCGATGGCCGCATTGACTCTCGCAGGCGGCAGCGAAGTGGTGTACGTGGGCATGTTCGGCTCGACGGATGGAGCGGCGATCCTGCCCGGGCACGTTCTGTCCGCGACGTTCAATCCGGCCAGCGGCGCTCTGCCGGCATGGCAGGACCTGGCGCTGAACCCGGTGAGCAATGACAGCAACGCGATGAATGCGTTCGGCTTCGACATTTCGAGCATATTCATCGATCCCCACGACCCCAGCGGGAATACTGTGTACGTGACCGTGGAGGGTATGCCAAGCCAGCCGGAAAAGGTGAGAGTTGTGTACGGTTCAACCGACGGGGGCGCCCATTGGACGAGCCTGATCTCCAACCTGCCCTGGGCTCCGGCCAGTAGTGTGGTGGTTGATCCGCAAAATGCCGGCACCGTCTACATTGCGACCGACGTGGGAGTTTATTTCACCACCCAGGTGGAAAATTGCGCGCAGGGTTCCTGCTGGACACAATTCGGTTCGGGGCTGCCCGAGGCGCCGGTAGTGGGACTGAGCGCGGGTGCATCCACAAAGAGCTTGGTGGCTGCTACCTATGGCAGAGGAGTTTGGCAAACCCCATTGTGGACAGCAAGCACGGGCCTGACCATCGCGGAAGCCAGTCCGGCATCCCTCCAGTTTGGCCGCCAGGCCTTCTCATCGGCGAGCCCCGCGCAGACGGTGACCGTGACCAACACTGGAAGTCTCGTATTGACGCCAACCGCAATGACCATGAACGGGGATTTCAGCGAGACGGATAACTGTCAGAACGCAGCCGTTCCCGTGGGAGGAAGCTGCAGCATCCAGGTTACGTTCACGCCCACGGACACGGGAACCCGTAGCGGCCAGATGATCCTCAACGCCAACATCTACGGTGGTCAGCTTGCGGTGGATCTGGGCGGAACTGGAACCCCAGCGGGCGTGGTTACACTGACTCCCGCCCTGTTGAGCTTTGGCGATGTGCAGGTGAACACCACCTCGGCCGTGTTGCAACTCGAGGCCGCCAACAGCAGCGGAATCGCAATCCCCATCAACGGCGTCAGCATTACGGGTCCATTTGCAATCGCGAGCAACAGTTGCGGATCGAGCACCCTGGCTGCGGATGCGGACTGCCAGGTGACGGTCGAATTTGCGCCGGCCCAGACGGGAGCGGCAGCCGGAACGTTGACTTTTACCGATGAGGCCGGGACGCAGGCCGTGGCATTGACCGGGACTGGAGTCTCCCCGCCGACTGACATCCTGGGGGCCACCTCGATGAGCTTTCCCGCGACGGTTGCGGGAATGCTTTCGACCGCGCGGACAGTGAGCCTGACCAATTCCGGAGGCCTGCCGCTCACTTCGATTGCTCTTTCGGTCAGCGGCCCTTTTGCCGTCACGAACGGTTGCGGAACCCAACTCGCTGCCGGATCGACTTGCGAAATCAGCGTGATTTTCGCGCCCGTCACAGCGGGAGCAGCCTCCGGAACGCTGACCGTGGCCGATGCGCTCCGCACGCAGACCGTGAGTCTCTCGGGGGCGGGTGTTGCGCCGGCGGCATTGAGCGTGAGCCCAACCAGCCTGGTCTTTGCGGCGCAGACGGTTGGCCAGGCAAGTGCTCCTTTGACGCTGACGGTGACCAACAGCGGCGGGTCTTCGATGGCCAATATCGGATTGCAGTTCACAGGTCCAGGCTCCGCCAGCTTCACCGTTGGGACAAACACCTGCGGGGCCGTGCTCAATAACGGAAGCAACTGCACCGCGCAGATCATCTTCACGCCGGCCACAGCGGGCGGGATCGCAGCCACGCTGGTGGTGTCCTCCGCGACGACGGGGGTGGCGCCGATCAATGTGTCGCTGAGCGGAACGGGGCAGGTGTTGGCAGGGTTAAGCGTCAGTCCGGCGCAACTGGCATTCCCCGCGGTAGCTCCAGGGCAGTCCAGCCCGGCGCAGACCGTAACGGTCGGCAATTCGGCAAGCGTAGCCGCCAGTGCGCTGACGCTGACCATCGGCGCGCAGTTCAGCCTGACGCAAAACACCTGCTCCAGCAGCCTTTCCGCCGGCGCAAGCTGCACCGTGGGCGTGATCTTTCAACCCACGGCAAGCGGCCCAGCAACTGGGACCTTAACGGTCACCTCCTCAACCGTGATCACGCCCGCCGTCGCCGCGCTGAGTGGGACGGGAGGCGGATTGGGCGCGATTCTGGCCACGCCGGCGGTGATCCCCTTCGGAACCATTGCAGTCGGAGCTACCAGCGCGTCCACAACAATGACCGTGACCAACCCCGGCACAACGGCCTTCAGTAACCTGGCATGGGCGGTTCCGGCAGGATTTCAACTGGCGAACAATACATGCGCGGCAACACTGGGCGCGGGAGCCACCTGTACGGTGGGCGTCGAGTTTGCTCCCACCACTGCGGGGGCACAGAGCGGGAGCCTCTCCATCACCAGCAGCACAGCGTCGGCGCAAGCGCTGGTTTCTCTGTCGGGTACGGGCTTCGATTTCACGGTCGCTTCAAGCGGCGTCACAACTCAGACGGTGACCAGCGGCCAGGCGGCCAGCTATGCGCTGACGATTACGCCTCTCGACGGTGAGCAGGGATCGTTTACATTCCAGTGCGGCACACTGCCGGCGAACGCGCTGTGCCTGTTCACTCCCAATGGCGAAACGATTGCTGCCGGATCCAGCGGAAATGTAACAGTGCAGATATCGACAGGGCAGTCGACCACTGCCAAGCGTTCGGTTGTACCAATTGGATGGCGAGTGGTTCCGCTGCTCTGCGGGTTGGCGCTGCTTCCGCTGGGAGGTAAGCGGCGGCGCGCCTTGCTTGTGGCCGCATTGTTGGCGGTCCTTGCGGGCGGCGTTTCCAGTTGCACTAGCTCGGGAGGCGGCGGTGGCGGCGGTGGCGGTGGCGGCGGTGGCGGCGGATCGGGCAGCAGCTCAACTCCGACGGGGACCTACACGATTCCGATCACGGTGGTCTCGACCGGAATGCAGCACAGCGTCAACCTGACGCTTACCGTCGAGTGAAACGGAGGAAGGAGAGTGCGGGGGCGCAAGCTGGGACGGGCTATACTTTATCTTCCGGCTACGCCGATCGCAGATCGAATGGGGAATGCGGGAGAGCCGGCAGTGCGCCGTCCGGAGAGGGAGAACAGCACCGAATGACCGCCAAAGTGACCGTGGAAGAGGTGGAGCGCGTGGCCGAGCTGGCGCATCTGGAACTGACGCCGGAAGAGACCGTGCATATGCTCGGCGACCTGAATGCGATTCTCGATTATGTAGCGGAATTGAACCAGCTTGATACGACCGGTGTTGAGCCGTTGGCCCAGGTCAATGAACTGTTCAGCGCGGAGACTGCCGGCTTACGTGATGACCTGCAAATGCCTTCACTGGACCGGGCGATGGTGCTGGCGCAGGCGCCGGAGACCGACCAGTTTTTCTTCAAGGTGCCCAGGGTGCTGGAGCGTTGAGAGAATACTTGCCGAGGCCGTGAACAGGACAGAAAAGGCCAACCAAGCGGGGCCAAACAAACGGAGAAGGTTCGAGTGCCGAGCGAAGCAAAATTGACGGAAACCTACGCAGAAAAGCCCAGGACTTTGGCCCAGCTTCGCGCGGAGATTGTCGCCGGCTCGACCAAAGCAACCGATCTGGCTGCCAGTTACTATGATCGGATTGCCACCGTAAATCCGCGGCTGAATGTTTACCTGAGCCTGAGCAAAGAGCGCGCGTTCGCGCAAGCCGAGCGTGTGGACGCGCTGGCCGCCAAAGGCGATCCGCTACCGCCGCTGGCCGGAATTCCAATCGGTATCAAGGATGTCCTTGTTATGCGGGGCGCACCGGCTACGGCGGGATCGAAGATTCTTCAGGGATACAGGCCCCCCTATGACGCGACGGCCGTGACCAGACTGGAAGCGGCGGGTGGGGTGCTGCTGGGCAAGCTGAACTGCGACGAATTTGCCATGGGCTCCTCGACCGAGAACTCCGCCTACGGCCCGGTCCGCAATCCTGTTGATACGGAACGGGTTCCGGGTGGGTCGAGCGGCGGCTCAGCGGCCGCCGTGGCGGCCAACCTGGCCGTCGCAACCCTGGGATCGGACACCGGTGGTTCCATCCGCCAGCCGGCCAGTTTTTGCGGCGTTGTTGGCGTGCTGCCCACCTACGGACGCGTCTCGCGATACGGGCTCATCGCGTTCGCCTCATCGCTGGACCGTATCGGTCCGTTCGCCGGCAATGTGCGCGACGCCGCCACGCTGCTGGGCGTCATTGCCGGCCACGATCCCAAGGACGCGACCAGCTCGGCTGCGCCGGTTCCGGATTACGCNNAGCCGGTTTCGCTGCCGCATACCCGCTACGCCATTCCGACCTATTATCTTGTTGCCACCGCTGAGGCCAGCGCCAATCTCGCCCGGTTTGACGGCGTGCGCTACGGGCACCGCTCGGCGGCCTCTGAAAACCTGTCCGCGATGTACAGCCACTCGCGCGACGAGGGGTTTGGCGCCGAGGTGAAGCGGCGGATTCTGCTCGGCACCTATGCGCTCAGCGCCGGCTACTACGACGCCTACTATCTGAAAGCCCAGCAGGTCCGTCGTCTCCTTGCCGAGGAGTTTCTGCGGGCCTTTGCCGAGGTGGATGCCATTGTGACCCCGACCGCGCCCACCCCGGCCTTCAAGCTGGGTGAGAAGACGGGCGATCCGCTGGCCATGTACCTGGCGGACATTTATACAGTTACGGCCAGCCTGGCCGGTATTTGCGGGGTGACCGTGCCTTGCGGAAAAACGCAAGCCGGATTGCCCGTCGGCATGCAGGTTCTGGCTACGCACTTGAACGAGGGAACGGCCTTTCGCGTGGCGCGGGCCGTGGAAGCAGCACAAAGTCAGGAGTCGTCATGCATGATCGGCGGCGGTGTTTGATTCGAGCAATTGCGTTTGTTTTGGCTGGTCTGTTTTTCGGGTTACCAACCTGGGCCGCACCGCGCAAGCCGCACACAGTTTTTCTGGGCGCGGTCAAGCGGGTTCCGTATTCAAAGACCGGCGATCCCGCGGGCGCAGGCCCTGCCGAGGACGCCTTGAAGATTCGCGCGCTGCTGGTCGACGGCGTGCTCAAGGAGTGGACCACCGGCGATGCCCACGACGTGACCGACCGCAGCTTCGTGGTGAGGCGCGTGATCCGTCTGAATGATGCTCTGCCTGGAGACAAACCGGCCCCAGGCGACAAGCCAGGACACTGGGTTTGGCAGCGNNAGCTGGTTTCGCGACTATGGCGCCTACTGCGGCGTGACGGCCAGCGGCAAGAGCCTGTACGCCGTGGTGGCGCAGTTGGCGGCGCGCAAGCCGGTGCTGGCCAGGAAACTCACCGGCTTCGATTCCGCGAACCACTCTGACCCCGTCTGCGGCCTTGCGGAGTGGCAAAGAGAGCCGCTGCGGATCACGTTTCACCCTGCCGGATCGGACGGTGTGAGCTTCGATGTTGTTCCCGGATCGGCGCTGCTGGTGGAAGATGCAGGCGAAGACTCGGAGCCGCCCGCTGCGCCCGCCCCGGCCAAGCAGAACTAGCCTGGAAAGCAGCGCTGAATTTGCCTGCGCGATTGCCCATCGAATCGTCTTGCAAAACGGCCTTTCGGAGGCTGGATTAGGGCCTTACCGGTGACGGTGCGCCTTGACACACAACCGGGCGCGCGTATCTTATCTTTCTAGGCATTCTTTTGGAATCCGGGCGGGGACGGCGTCTGCGGTTGGACGGGTTTTCCGGGCCGGTTTTGAGGGAAGGCTGTGTCGAACAGGAAGTAAACGGCGGTTGGGTGACAGGTGGGTATGCGAATCCGGAACTGACGTAGAGTTCCCGGTGTCCAGCAACCGCCCAGTCCATTCCCGAGTCTGGCCAGAGTCTTGGCTGGGCGCAAGCAGCGGCCAGGACCATTCCCGGAGACAAATTTCTTCAGGCAACCGGCACAAGGCCGGGTGTGCCTGTGCCCTGAGCGGCTGAGCAAGTGAGCGGCCGGGGGCGAGCAAAGGATGAGCGTGGCAACGAGTTTTGCATTGTTGGCGGCAGCGCCCGCAGCGGCTGGCGGAGGCATTATCGGGTTTTTACCCATCTTGCTCCTCATCCCGGTTATGTACCTTGTGATGATCCGTCCTCAGCAGAAGAAGCAGAAGCAATGGCAGGAGATGCTGGGGGCGATCAAGCAAGGTGACCGGGTAACCACCGCCGGCGGGATTCGCGGGATTATCCTTTCCATCAAGGACGATGTGATCGTGATTCGAGTGGCGCCGGACAATATCAAGCTGGAAGTGGCGAAGAATGCGATTGCTTCAGTGACCACCCAGGACGGGGCTTCGGGCTCGTGAGAACCTGGGCTTCAAGGTTTTTGGCGCTTGGCGCTGTTACTCTTTGGAATAGAGAATTGGGACAATGAAGAAGAACTTGAACAAGAAGATCGCCTTTATCATTGGCGTGGTGCTCCTCTGCATCTACGGCATCATCGGAATTCCTTCGGGATTCTCCGGCGCGGCTCTCAAACAGGCCCTTACCAACCGTATTCACCTTGGATTGGATCTTCAGGGGGGCGTGCACCTCATTCTCCAGGTGAAGGTCGTGGAAGCGCTCAACGCCGAGACCGACAATGCGGTGCAGATCATCCAGCAGGACTTCAAGCAGGCAAACATCGGTTTCGGCAGCGTGCTCAAGCCTGATCCCGCGACCCCCCAGCTCATCCGTGTGACGGGAGTCAGCGCCGCTCAGTTCGGCGCCGCAAAGTCGCTTCTGGATCAGAAGTATACCAATGAATACGACCTCTCAGGGACCAACGCAGACAGCGGCCTGACCCTGAAAATGAAACCGAATCAGATCCTCGCCCTCAACGACGCGACGGTGCAGAAGGCCATCGATGCCATCAGCGAGCGGGTCAATTCACTGGGCGTCAGCGAGCCCGTAGTGCAAAAGTATGGCCTTGGCGACAACCAGATTCTTGTCGAGTTGCCGGGTATCTCGGACATGGACAAGGTCAAGGACATTATCCGGGACACGGCGCGCCTCGAGATTCATCCGGTGATCGGCGACCATGGCTTTGCTACCGAGCAGGAGGCGTTGGCCAGCGTGGGCGGTGCCTTGCCTCCCGAGGATGAACTGGTGCATGGAAGCGGCACCATGGCTACCGGTTCCGACTCCGACCAGGTCTATGTGTTGCAGCGCGCATCGGTCGTGGCCGGAAACGACTTTCGTTCCGCGTCACCCAGCACCAATTCCAATACCGGCCAGCGCGAAGTGCAGTTCACGCTCACGAATGAAGCCGGCGAAAAATTCTACGACTATACCAAGGCCAATGTCGGCAACTACATGGCCGTGGTCATGGGCAACGTGGTGCGCGAAGTGGCAGTCATCAAGAACCCCATCCACGACACCGGCTTGATTGAAGGCTCCTTCAGCCAGGACGAAGTGCTGCGCCTCTCCAAGCTGCTCGAAACCGGCGCACTACCGGCGTCGCTCGAGTATCTTGAGGACCGCACGGTAGGCGCTTCGCTCGGCGCCGATTCGATTCGCGCCGGCGTTTACGCTGCCATCGCGGGCATCGCGGTGGTCATGATCTTCATGCTGATCTATTACCGCGGAGCGGGCATCAACGCCGACCTGGCCTTGTTCCTCAACCTCGTGATTCTTCTCGGCGTAATGGGACTATCGAGTGTGCTGGCACAATCGTCGGGCAACGGGGGCATGTCGTTTACGCTCACCCTTCCCGGAATTGCCGGCGTCATCCTCACCATTGGTATGGGCGTCGACTCAAACGTGCTGATCTTCGAGCGCATTCGTGAGGAAATCAGGGCCGGTAAGGCCGCCTCGGCTGCCGTTGACCAGGGATTTGCTCACGCCTGGGTCACCATCGTTGACACCCACGTGACCACCATCGTTTCAGCGGCCATCTTGTTCATGTTCGGAACCGGCCCGGTAAAAGGCTTCGCCGTCACGCTGACCATAGGCCTGCTGGCAAACCTGTTCACGGCCGTGTTCGTCTCCCGCGTGATCTTCGACGCCCATCTCAACAAGTTGAAGACGGGCGAGATGGTTTCGATTTAGGTTTCAGGCGTTTTGAGTATGCATCGCAGTCTCAAAGCTGCACTAAAGAGGCAGCGAGACGAAAACAGACTGGACACCGGGAGCCGCGGGCTTTCCGGCAACAGGAAGACGGAGATTTAAGTGGAATTTTTTCGCACAGTAAGCATCGACTGGTTGGGAAAGAAGTGGTATTTCCTGGCATTCAGCATGATATTCAGTGTGGCCGGCATCATCTCCATGGGTTGGCACTGGGAGCATCCCGTTGGCGGGGTGCGCAGTCCGGTGCCGTTGGGCGTCGATTTCCGCGGTGGAACGCAGGTTCAGGTGCAGTTCAAGCAAGCAGTGGATGTGGATCAGATCCGCAAGGCCGCGGATGCAGCGGGAATTCGCGACGCCGCCATCGTCCCCTATGACGAGCCAAGCAAGCACGAAGTGCTGATCAGCCTGCCTGAACAGACCAACGAGGGCGCGCTCGACACGGGCCGTCAACAGATTGAAGACGCGCTACGCGCCCGTTTCTCGGAGGGGTTCGATATCCGCAACGTGACGGTTGTGGGTCCGACCGTCGGACAACAGCTGCAAAAGAAGGCCGCGCTGGCCACGCTCTATTCGCTGCTGGGCATGTTGATCTATCTCTGGTTCCGCTTTCAGCTCATCTACGGCGTGGCCGCCGTGGTTGCCTGCTTCCACGACACGCTGATCACGGTGGGTGCCTTCGCACTCACCGGACAGGAAATCAGCCTCACGGTCATCGCTGCCATCCTGACGCTGGTGGGCTATTCAATGAACGACACCATCGTCGTCTTCGACCGCATTCGCGAAAACCTTCGCCTCAGCCGCCGCGAGTCCCTGCCGGACGTGGTGAACCGCAGTATCAACCAGACGCTGAGCCGGACAGTGCTGACCTCGGGCCTTACCTTCCTGACCGTTCTTTCGCTCTACATCTTCGGCGGCCAGGTTCTGAGAGGCTTCTCCTTTGCCCTGGTGATCGGTATCCTCATCGGGACCTATTCTTCAATCGCCGTGGCCGCGCCCATGCTGGTGGCATGGCAGCAATGGCGTGCATCAAAAGGTAAGACGGTCGTTTTGCCTGCGGCCAGGAGGCCTCGCACTTGAGGTATTCTTTCAATTGGTTTGCACTGGTTTTGCAGCAGGTTTTGTAATTGAGGGGCTGTTCTGATAAAAGTGGAGCACACTCGTGTGGCGCAGATTTGGCGCGTGGGAACATTAATCGTTTCCGCGGTGTCTAATTAGAAGTAACCCACACCCGATTCGAGGCTGGCCATGTTTGAAGATTCCACGTTTGAATCCGCGGGCAAGATCAAGAGCAAGAGCGGCCGCTGGATGCTGTTGACAGGCATGATCAACGGTTCGATTCTCGTCCTCCTCATCCTGATCCCGCTGATCTATCCTGATAAGCTGCCAGCGGCCATGCAGCAGGCGATGCTGTTGGTGCCGCCGCCGCCGCCCCCCCCACCTCCGCCGCCTCCCCCGCCAGAGGTCGTCCACGTGGTTCACGTGCAGTCGGAGATGATGAATAATCAGTTGACGGCTCCAACAAAGATTCCACACGACATCAAAATGGTGAGGGAGGCGGAAGCTCCGCCTTCTTCAGGCTTCTCGGGTGTCGCCGGCATGGAAGGCCTGGGCGGCCCGGGTGGAGTTCCTGGAGGCTTTGGCAACATGGCGCCGGCTCCTCCCAAGGTGCAGGCTGCTCCTCCCAAGAAGATCAACATCTCAGGCGGTGTAGCCCAGGGGCTTCTGCTGCAAAAGACGACGCCTCAGTATCCTCCCATCGCCAAGGCCGCGCGCGTCTCTGGAACTGTGATTCTGCAGGCCACGATTTCCAAAACCGGAACCATTACCAATCTGCGCGTCATCAGCGGACCGGAGATGCTGCGTCAGGCGGCTCTCGATGCGGTGAGGACATGGCGTTACAGGCCCTACCTGCTCAACAACGAACCTGTTGAAGTTGATACCACGGTGAACGTGATCTTCAC
>PMWR01000539.1 GCA_003166055.1 Acidobacteriaceae bacterium | reverse complement strand
GGCCACGACCAGCCATTAGACAATCCCGCTTCGGACATTGCCATTTTTGACCCGATAAGCAATCTCAACTTTCAGGTCACGCGGCGAGTGGTCCTCATCGCAGTCGTCGCAGCGAGGCAAACGATCAAGATCGTCGATATTTTCCACTGTCGTGAGCAGGGTCTCGTTCTTGCGACAGTAGACGTTATAGATGCGCTGCAGAATCTCGCCCTTCACGAGAACCTCCAAGAGTACGACTGCCTCCGCGTCTGTCAGCCGCAGGGCCGCCGCAGCGAGCTTGGGGATGATGTACGACTCACCACTCTGAATCTGCGAATTTATGTACGAGACCAGACGGTCCAAGAAATCGGAGAGCCTCGGGTTATTCTTCTTCACGCGCTCGAATTTGGGAGATGACATGCGTTACCTCCTTATCGCTACAGTCCGCGTTAACTTTGATGAAGCCATTGTCGGCATCGATGTGTGAATAAACTTCACGGTTCAAGAAACCCGATGAAGGCTCTGGAAGCCAATAGAACGACTGAGCATCCCATGCCCAAGAACCTCCATACTCTTGGTACGCCAACCGAAAGCCAGGACTGTCTCGCACGTCAGCTCGCGGTCCTTTGGTCTTAGTCTTGTAGTTCTTCTGGTCGGTGTGATCAACGATATGAATGCGCACAAGCCTTGGCTTCTGTTCTTCGACCAGTTTGCGCACGACCGATCTCAAATCGATTGGACTCAACGTGCATCCGAGAATCTCCGCGGCACAGTCAAAATAATCCTTGTAATACGCCTCCGCTGTTGGGCGATCACCCTGCTCGTGCGCGTGGATGTTATCTGGTGGATTCATCCTTAGCTCTGCAGTTCCGTTCGTGAAGTCCGCGATGAGGACAATACGCTTGAAGACAGGAGTTCGAATGACACCATCACCGCGATCATTCAGTTTCGAACGCTCATGTCTCTCCGCCCACTTCACTCGGAGCAACCCACCTTCAAAGTGAGCGTACACGGGTGACAGAGGCTTTACTTTTTCGCCAGCGAAGACCCTCGATTTAGAAAGTGCAAATCCGGCTTTCAGCAATCGCGTGGGCAGCCAACGCTCCGCCTTTCCGCTTGGACCTTCTTCCATGCGGTAAAGGTAAATCCGCATGTCGCTTGCCTCTTCAAATCCGATCAACGCCAGTTCCAGCGCACCTTCATCAAGCTGATCAGTCGCAATCTGTTTGGCGACCAGTTCAGTAATGGCAGCCCGCGAATAGGCGGCGCTGGGAAGGTCAACCGACCGAAGCCAAGCGCGGAGCCCATCCACCGCTACTTTGTTGAGCGTAGGCTCAATGCGCTTTTTGATTTCATCGCTCGATTTGCCTGCAGCCGCCATGAGACCTTTTTTCCTTCTCCTCGAAAAGGGTTTAGCCAACCGAAAAATCTATCGGTAATTTTCCACTAATACTAGTACGAAAAAGTCAGGTACGTCGCTGGACGCCTCGTGAACCGACATGCTCGGGTCTTCCGAAGGCCAGCTTCCTGCCAGGCGCAGAGGCGCCGTCGAACGCTTCACGAGCAGCACTTTGTTGACGAAGCCGCGTCCAAGGTAGAATCTGCACACAAACAGCAGGAGTGTCTCCCTTGGGCTACGTATCCAATAACCTGACGCATTTTGTCGGGCGTTCCCTGGCCACGGATGAGCTGCGCTACGAGCTCTTGGCCAAGATCGTTCGCGGAGGCATGCTCCTGGACCCCTCACACATCGGTCGCCGGGATCCAATTTTCCAAGTCAAAATGAGCCCAGGTCCCACCCGATCAGTGCCCCTCTCTGCCTGTTCGGGACTGGACTATTCCTCGTACCCGAACGTCCGACATGACCTTGGCACTAAACTCAGTGACAATGCGCTCGTGCAATTTGAAATTGTCTGCTTTTGTGACATCCCGCAAAGCGAATTGGCAATTCACTGCGCAAAGTACAGCCACTTCGGACTGGCGTTTCCCAGGCTCTTTCTTGTGAATGCAGGAGCCTCGCCGGTTATGTACGTACCTAAACCGGGGTGGTTCAAGGCTGTAATTCAGTCGCACGACTGCCACTCCGGAATGCCGGACAAGCAGGTGGTTCAAGTTGGCGCGAGAGCGCCCATGATTGACGCAGCCTTCGATTTTCACAATCACAAGCTCACAGGCGACCTATTCATGAGGTTACAGGACCGCATGACGGACGCGTTTCATCAACTCAAATCGTTTGCCGATGTTCAATCCGTGGAACGCGACCTTCAAACGGCGCTCTTGTACCAAACGGTAGCCGAGACCTTGCTTTTCGGCCACCTCAAGTTCTTCGATCCAACCCTGCCCCCGGACCACCCCGACAACTACTACATGGAGCGCGAATGGCGCGTGGCGGGAAGAGTTGACTTCACGCTCGGCGACATCGCGGCGTTATACGTGCCTCCTTCATTCCTCGACCGCGCAGCACACGATTTTCGGGACCTCGGCGGGGGGATCGTCGCACTCGATCCAAAGGCGGGCAAATAAGGTCCGGGCGCCACCGATTCTGTGACCTGGAAAACAAGACGCAGCCCAGATATGTATGTTTATGATATGTATACATCGGAACACTCTCAGGTTTAAGATATTTAGATACAACTACATAAATCATTCACTCACGCACAGATGGATGAATAAGGTATAAGAAGTAGCCCAAATCCTCACCCGGATG
>PMWR01000423.1 GCA_003166055.1 Acidobacteriaceae bacterium | reverse complement strand
TCCCTTAGTCCCTAGTCCCTAGTCCCTTAGTCCCTAGTCCCTTAGTCCCTGCCCCTAAAAACCCCTCCAAAATCAACACCGCCGCCACCTGGTCCACCACCTCGCGATGTTCCTGCCGTGGCCGCCCCGCCTCATACAGAATCTGGTGCGCCTCGCGCGAGGTAAGCCGCTCATCCCAAAGGTGAATAGGCAGCCCGGTCAGCTCCCCCAGCTCCGCCGCAAAGGCCTGCGTCTTCTCAGTCTGCGGGCTCGCGTCTCCAGACAAGTGCAGCGGATTCCCCACCACGATCCCCACCACGCCAAACTTGCGCGCCAGCCGCCCCAGCCGCCGCAGGTCTTCGCGCCGGTTGTGCCGCCGCTCCAGCGTTAATACCGGCTGCGCCGTCAGCCCAAGCTCATCCGACACCGCCACCCCGATCCGGCGGTTGCCGACATCCAGACCCAGATAACGGGGAAGGCTAAGAGGTTTCGTATCCAGAACTTTGCTCCTGGCGTCAATCTTAAGACCTTAAAGCGCCGCCCGCCTTGATAAATGGCCGAATTGCAAAAGGCATACCCGATACAATCAAAGGAAGAGAATCCCCAGGGGATTCGTGCGTCTCTAACACAGGAAGGGTCAACAGCAACCTGATGGTAGTTCGCAAGCGGAAGAGCCGGAAAAAGAAGAAGAGTTCTGGCGCGGCTGGAGTCTTGCTGGCGATTCTTCTGGTAGCAATTCTGCTGGCTGGCGCGGCGGCCTGGCTGATTCTGGCGCCGTTCGGGCCCAGCCATGAAACCTTTGTCGAACTGCCGCCGGGCTCTTCAACGGTCCAGATGGGCAGAAGTTTGGAAGAGGCCGGCGTGGTCCGCAGCCGGTTTGCCTTCGACCTGCTGCGCTGGGGTAAACGGGGAACCCTCCGCGCCGGCGAGTACCGCTTCGATCACCCCGTTCCGGTGACCGAAATCTATGCGCGGATCGCTCGCGGGGACGTTTATACCAGAACAGTTGTCATCCCTGAGGGCGCCAGCATCTTTGATATCGCCGCCCGCCTGGAACAAGCCGGGTTTGGTCCCCGTATGGACTTTCTGGATGCGGCAAGGGAGCAAGTGGGCCTGGTGACCGACCTTGATCCCCAGGCAACCAGTCTGGAAGGCTATCTCTTTCCAGATACATATCATTTCGCTCGCAAGGCGACGTTGGGCCAGATTTGCGCCACCATGGTGCGGCGTTTCCGCGCAGTGGCCGCGCAATTGGAATTGAAGAAAGACGTGCACGCGGTGGTTACAATGGCTTCATTGGTTGAACGGGAAACGGCGGTCGACGCGGAGCGGCCTCTGGTGGCCAGCGTTTTCCAAAACCGTCTTGCCAAAAAAATGCCCTTGATGACCGATCCTGCCGTGATCTATGGCCTCGAACTCGATGGCCGCTGGCGGAGCGCCCTTTACGCCAGCGACCTGAAGCTCGATACGCCGTACAATACCTATCTGCACCCCGGCCTGCCGCCCTCCCCCATCGCCAATCCCGGCGCAAAGGCGTTGCGCGCAGCCATGCGGCCCGCGCAGACAAACTATCTCTATTTCGTTGCCGCCGGCGCCAATCCCCAGGGCCATTCGCTCTTTTCAGCCACTCTCGACGAGCACAACCGCAACGTCGCCGGTTACCGTCACGCCGTCAGGAAGGCAGGCTCCCGATGAACGACCGCCTGCCTTACACCCGCCCCATCGCGGCCGTAGCCCTCGCGTTGCCGCTCCTGCTCACCGGATGCTCCCTGTTTCCCACCACCCGCAAATTGCCCGTCCCCAAGCCGCCGCTGGTTACGCAGACTGTCTCGGCTGAAGACCTGGTCGCAAGTCTCAATAAGCGGTGGGATTCGCTCAATACCCTCACTGCCACTGTCGAGATTCAAGCCAGTGTCATGAAGTCCAAAGAGGGCCTCGCCAAGGACTATCCCACCCTCCACGGACACATTCTGATACGCAAGCCGTCGGACCTGCGGGTGCTCGGCCTCTACCTCGGCATAAAATTCTTCGACATGTCCAGTAACGGCAAAACCTTCACGCTTGCCATCCCGCCGGAGAGCAAGGTGATTGAAGGCTCGAACGCAGTGACCAGGAAGTCGGCCAACCCTCTCGAGAATCTGCGCCCGGATTTCTTCTTCGACGCCATGATGGTGCGCGGCATGGACCCGGAAGATGAATACTACAGTGTCGGCGCGGACACCGTCACCGTGGAGGACGCGGCCCGCAAGCACCTCTACTCCGTACCGGAATACAAGCTGAGCATCATGAGCATCAAGCCGGGCAGCCATGAGTTGGAGCCCCGCCGCGTCGTCTATTTCCATCGCGACGACCTCGAGCCCTATCAGCAGGACATCTACGACAGCGAAGGCAATCTGGTGACGCAGGTGACCTACGCCGGCTACCAGGACTTCGAGGGCAGCAAGTATCCGTCGTCGGTGGTCATTACCCGTCCAGTGGAAGAAATTCGCATCGTTCTCTCGGTGGACAGCGTGAAAGAAAACCAGCCCCTGCCCGATAACCAATTCGTCGTGCCCATTCCCGAGGGCGCCAAAATCCAGAAGTTGGAATAGCCGCTCAAGCTCACTTCTTCGCTGCCGGCTCTCCATGCATCAGCACTTGGTAGCGCCGCGCGTATTCCGCCTTGTAATCCGCAACGGCGTGCTCATAACTCATGTGCGGCGCGCTTGCCTTCACCGTCCAATGCAGGCGCACTTCCTTTGTGTCCGGCGCGACGGAAATCGCGCCATCGGCGACCCTCACCGTTTTCCCATCCGCCCTTGCACTCTGCACAGCCACGAACCACGGCAGATGAATGACGATTTGCTTCGGCGCATCCCTGAAGCTCGCCCTCAGATGAAGCACTGCCTCACCCGCCGCCGGCTGCTCCAGCGTGAATCCCACCATGCCAAAGTAAGTGGGCGCCCCGCTGACCGAAATCGCCTTTCCCTTACCGATCCACTCCGGTGAAACCACGCTCAGCAGGTGCAGTTGGTCGTCTTCCTCGCGCACCAGCATCGTGCGCAGCAGCGTACGGTACTCAGCCGCAAACCAGCCATGCGGCGCAAGGTTGTCCTGAAAATTCCGGTCGCCCCACGGCAGAATCGCATACTCAAACCCCGCCTGCGTTGAGCTGGTATGCACCAGCAGCGCGTAGAACTCCTTCAACGCCTGCTCCTGATCGCCGCGCACCGCTTCCGTCATGGTGTTCTTGATGGTCAGGTAATGATGCAGAAACTCGCCGTCGGCATACGTCATGATGCCCTCGGCATACTTGGCCTGCGTGGCCTTGAGCGTCGCCGTCACCCGCGGGTCATGCGCATCGAGCGTCGGCTCCGGAACCACCGCCAGCAGGTTGCCCCAGTCATACCCGCCCCCTTGTCCATCGAGCGCTGGAGGAATATACCCGCCCTTCTCGCTCGCGCGCTCATCCAGCACCTTGAAAAATGCCTGCCGGTAATCGTCATATTCGCTCTGCCAGCTCTTTGCGAAATCGGCGTGCCCCGTCTCGTTCGCCATCTGAATCGCCAGCTTCAACCCCGACAGCGCCAGAAAGTTATAGCCCGTCAAATGCCCTGGAACATATTCGTTGTCGCGAACATCGCTTGCGGGCATAATGTGCAGCGGATCGGCCGCACGCGCCTGCTTGAGCCAGTCCACGGCGCGCGCAATCTGCGGCAGCGCCCATTCGGCAAAATCCTTGTCGTGCGTCATGCGATAGTGCTGTGAGTACCCCCACACCGCCTCGCCCCAGCCGTCATATTGCTGCTCCTGGGAGAGAAAATTCCCATCCGCCTTTTGCGATTTGGCAAAGAACTCCAGATCCTGCTTCGCGATCCGCGGATAGCCGGTCACATCGTAGCTGTGCGCAATGTCCGCGCCGTCGCGCAGAAAAAACATGTGATAGTGCAGCTTGTTCACCGTCTGGATGAAATCGGGGCCAATGTGGTCGCGGGCCAGCAGGTCATACATCAGGCTGGCGTCAAACGTGTTCACTGCCTTCGCTTCAGGCAGGCTGACTTCCATTCCCTCGCCGAAGATCCCATTCCAGAACTGCACAGTCTGCGCGTGCGCCTCATCGAAGCTCGCCTTCTCGATCTCCGCAATCGTCGCCGCATCGGCCGTCGGCGCCACCGGCATCTTGAACTCCAGCGTGCGTGCCTGTCCCTTCGCCAGCAGCTCCGAGTAGGTCACAATTCCCACCGCAACCGTCGGATCGACATTGAGTTTCGCAGCCTTGTTCACGTCCTGCGGGTCGTTGTAATGGCCATGCAGCGTATACCCGCGCGAGGCGTAGCCTTCAGGAAACGTGTAGAGCAGCCGCCCGTCGCGCAGAAAGCGCCCCCCATCGAACGAGTAGACCCAGTCTGGATTGAACCTCTCGCCAATCTGCCGGTAGTCGCCCGGAAACTTGCCCTCGCGTGGACGATCGAAGCGATTGTCGCCGTGCCGTGCCCCAGTGTTGTTCGGCGCATCGTAACGAACCCCAGTCGCCAGAATGGCGCGCGTCGTCTCGCTGCCCTCGTTCTTCATCGTGATGCGGATGAAGTTGACCGGCGGCCCCTCCGGCTCACCGTCCTTGATGTCCCGCGTCGCGGCCAGCAGCGTGAAATCGTACTCCACGCCGTCCCGCTCAAAATGATAGTGAATAATCGGCAACCGTCCCTCTTCCAGCGTGCGAATCCGCACGTTGGTCGGCTCCAGTTCCGGCCCGGCAAAGAACATCAGCTCACCGTATCCCGTCCTCAGATAGCCCTCGGGCGTAATCTCGGTGGCCGCTTCGGCGTCCATCACGCCGATCTCATCGGTGGGCTTGGAAAAATAAGAGAACGGCTGGTCCGCGTGGTCAATGGACGGCGAGACCATCTGCGCTTGAAGTTTGGCGGCGGGCTCGATCGCGAGCGGCAGCAGGACAAGGAAAACGAGGGCCTTGCGGAGTTTTTTCATGGCAGCAGAAAGCCTAAATCATTGCGCGGCCAATCGGCGAAGCAGCAGCTTTCATTTCCCAGCCGCGATCAACCGGGCACTGCTCTAATTGCTGGCGTGAAACACCTGGCTCAGATCCGACCGCCCAAATCCCGACGCGTAGTAAGCAGCCCAATAGTACGGATGACGATAGCGTGCGTCGCGGATCAGCGTTTGCCGCGCCGTCGTCAAAGCCTGTGGAACCGTGAGCCCCTTTGCCAGCCCCCCATAGAACGCATCCATCATCGGCACAGCGGACCCCGAATCGATCTGCCACCGCGTGGCCACTACATCCGGCACGCCGAGCGACGCCAGCGTATCCACAATGTCCCCCATGCCGTGATTCCATCCTTCTTCCTTCTTGCCGGTGGCGCAGGCTGAAAACACCGCCAGCCGCGCAGCCCGCGGCGGATGCTTGCGAAACAGCGCGCTATCCAGGTAAGGCCNNTGGCCCGCAAAATGAATCGTCGAGGCTGTCGCCAGCCGCGCAGCTACCTCCGGCTCCGTCGCCTCCCCGGCCAGCAGGATATTTGGCTCGTTTCCAAACCGGGCCACTGCCTTGGCCTCGTCCAGCACCTCAGGCAAAAACGGATTCTCTCCCGAAGCCACTGAAGCGCCCACAATCAGCGGCCTGCCAGCCGGCCGCACCGCCGTCCCCCCTGTCGTCGCAATCGTTCCTCGATCCAGCAAAAACGACGGCGACTCCTCAAGATTGAACTGCAGTCCGATCGGACCAGCATCGGTCTCGACCGAGGGCCACGGTAGATTCCCCAGCAGCGGGTCGGGTTCCAGCAACAATTCCCCATTTGCGCCGGCCCTCGCATCGTGCGCGTCCAGTTGCCCAAGCAGGATGCCGCCCACCTTTCGTGCCGCACGGTCCACCTCATCCACCGTGGTCGCCGGCGAACTCACCGCCAATTCCAGTGGAGCCGCCGCCGCCAGCAGATCCACCCTGCCAACCGGCACTTCCGTCCACACCACCCCCCGCCCGCTCGCCCGGTAAAGCAGCACACGGTCGAGCAGCGCAATCTGCCCCAGCAGCTGATTCTCCCCCAGCCTTGCCAGCGCTTCCGTCAACCGTGGTTTCAGGCAATCCAACCCCTTCGCGGCACAAACAGGCGCCGGTTCACCCAGAATCCGCAGCCTGTATCGCTCCCACAAGGCGAGAACCTCCTCGCCAGGACGCCCCTGCCCAAGCCAAACCCCTGCCAGCACGGCATACAGCTCCCGATCCTGCTGCGCCAGCACGATGCTGTCCGCGCCGCCTGCTCCCGCCAGCCGTTCTTCCTCCAGCAGCGCCTCCCGCAGCCTGCGCTCAGCCGTCTCCGGATGCCCCTCGGCCAGTTCCAACTGCCCCCGCGCTTGAGCGTAGTCCCGCCGATGATACGAATTATGCTCGCCCGCCATGTGCCCGTCCGCCGCGGCCAGCATCTTTGCCGCCGCCGCCTGGTCGTGGCGTTCAAGATAAAGCTTGGCCATGGCGATTTCATTCTCAGCCAAAAACCCTTGAATCGACTTTTCTCGACCGTTAGCGGCGAGTTCTGCCTGCGCTTCCTTCACCTGCTCCTGCGCCTCGGCTACCGCTCCGGCGCGAATCGCCGCCGCCGCCAGGTTCAGCCGCTCCGTGGGAATCAATGCACTGCTCCGCGTCAACCCAAGTACGCCCACCACCTCCCGCTGCATCAGCAAGGCCTCGCGAACCCGTGGCGTCTCGCGTTCCACCTCGTAAAGACCCGACAGCGTTGCATAAAGCCGTATCGGTGGATAATCGCCTGCGAAAAACCGCCTCGCCGTCGCCATGCCGTCCCGCCACGCGGTTTCGGTATCGCCCGCATCCACCGCCGCCGAGCCCAGCATGATGCGGGCCCGCAATTCAAGCAGCGTGTACTTGCGCGCAACGGCCATCGTTTCAGCATGAAGATACGCCGGATTGTTTTCCTCAACGCTTCCCGGATGGGGATCGCAAATGGTGTCCTGTGTCAGCCCGTGAATCTGAATCCATGCAAACTGCGGGTCGCGGCCCAACAGGGGGTGAGCCGTGCTATAACACCCCGCAAGATTCGACGCGCGCATCAGCGCGTACGACCTCTCCACCTGCGCACGGTCTTCGCCGGCCGCATTCAGGAGTTTCCGAAATTTCTCTCCGGCCCTGAGCGTCTCCTGCTGCGCTGCCAGGTAGTCGCCCGTCACGTCGGCCTCAATGCCCCCCGCCAGCAGGTTAACCGCAAGCGCGTAATCCAAATTAGTTTGTGGAGATTTTGCCGGGAAGGATTCGGGGAGAAGCAGTTGGGTAAGCCAGGGGTCTTGATGGTTGCGTTCGAGCGATGCGGCCAGAGCGTGGAGCAAAGTGCGGGCAGCCCGGCAAGCGTCGGTGCAAGCCGGTGCGCAAGGAGAGCCGCGCGAGCAGTCCACCGGCAACGGGACCGCCGGAATCAGCAGCCTCGGCAACAGCGTGCTCGATAACTCCTCGTCGATCGCACCCAGCGCTGCCGCATCGTCCGCCAGCGCAAGCATCGCCTGCGGAGTCGCCAGGTTCCGCTCCATCCGGCTCTGATGCGTCTTCATCTGGTTCAGCTTCTGTTCCAGGGCCTGCAACCGCCGCCGGCCATCGGCCAGCCACTTCGGATCGCGCTCAAACCGCAGATACCGGTTCCACGTCTCCACGGCATTCATCACCTGGCCGCGATCCTCCATGGCCACCGCTTCGTTGAACAGCACAACCGGGTCTCCAGGTGTCAGCTCATCGGCATGGCGCAGATATTCCAAAGCTGTTGCCCGGTCGTTTTCGCTGCCCGTCGTCGCGCCCCGCTGGAAGTAAGCCGCCGCATCGTCCACCAGCAGGCTCGAAGTGGGCGGACCCGCGGCCAGCAGCCGGTCCAGAATGTCGATGGCCGGGTCGAACTTCTCTTCCAGAATGTCCGCGCGGGCTTCAAGTTGCAGCCAATGCGGATCATCGGGCGCATTCTCCAGCTCACGCTCGATCCGTGCCCGCGCATCCAGCAGCCGGGCCGACTCATGGTCCGCCGCGCCTCCACGCAAATGTGTCTGCGGAGTCACGTTCGCAAAGCCGGCATCCGGCATGCGCAGCTCAAAAATGCGGTCGTGCGTATAAGCTTCAGCCAGCAGCCGTTCCGGCGTATTGGCGCGCTGCCACCACAAACCAGCCCCAACCGCCAGCACCAGCGACGCCGCCAGCCCCGCCCCTGCCCAGAGATAAAATCGCGTCTTCCTCGAACTGGCGGAGCGATACGGAGTGCGCGCCAGCTCAACCGCCAGGTCGTGCTGCCAGCTGGGAGAGGACGACGCCAGCCGGCTCAGCTCAGCCGACTCTTCCGGCGTTGCGTCCCCGGTCAGCATGCGCAGGCGATCCGCACAGCGGCTGCATTGCGCCGCATGAGCCATAAGCGCTTCAACTCTCGCCTTTCCCTTCGCGTCCGCCGTGCCCACTTCCGCTCCCAGCAGCGCAAACCACGCGCTCACTTCGGGACATTCCACTTCCGGGCCAGTCTTCCGCGGACCGGGGCTCTCCCCACGCGCATCCTCGCCGAGGAATCCTCGCCCTTCCATCAATTCGCTCAGCGCCCTTCGCAGCGCATCTTCCGCCGCCGCATCGTCGCGAGGTCCGGATGGATCTTCCGGATTCTTGTAGTCGCTCATATCTGCACTCTATTTAACGGCAACCCCAGCCACATTCCTTTCTGAAGAGCAGCAACTTTTCAGCCGGCTTCGGGTTGAATCTCCGCCTTTCGTCCCTCAATCTCGCCGCGCAGCCACTTGGCCACCCTCCGCAGCGCGCTCTCCACCCCTTTTGCCGTCAGTCCTGCGGCCGACAGCCGGGCAATCTCCTCTGCCGTCAGCCCTTGCAGATAATAAAGCCAGAACACCGACCGGTCGCGTTCGCTGATCACCTCCGGCGCCGAGCGCAGCTTCTCATCCAGTTGTGCAAGCAGCACCGACCGATGCATCCGCGCCGACTCCTTCGTGCTCGCCGCCGGAAACGGCGCGGCATCTTCCACCAGCGCCATCGTTACTACTTTGCCACCCCTCTTCTCCGAATAAATACGCCGGAAGTAATCGTTGGCCACCGAGGCGGCCACCATGCGCAACAGGCCCAGAAACGAATCCTCGCCGCGCGGCTCGAAATCCTTCAGAATCCTGCGCTCCTGCTCACACAGTTTCATGAAGACTTCCTGCACAATATCGTCTACCGCTGCGGACGACGACCCGCTCATCCACATCCGCGATACCCGCATCGCCACCAGCGACGCCAGCGGCGTGCACCGGCGCAGAAATTCCTCCCATTCCGCGGCGTCCGCGGAGCAGCCACAGGCCTTGGCGAGATCGTTGACCGAAGTGCGAATTGCTTCCATCGCGTGGTAAACCAGTTTACCCCAAGGCTCACCTGCCAGTTACTTGTTTCTAAATTCATTCCGCACTTTCAATCGCCTGCTCACCGCGTAGCCAATTTACCGTGTGCTAGTATCCCCGCAAGCGTTCACGAATTGTTTCTCAGGAGCCCTGCATGGAAACCAACCTCCGCCCGCTCACTCTCGGCGAAATCCTTGACCGTACCGCCCAGCTTTATCGCACTAATTTTGTCCTTTTTGCCGGCATTTCCGCCGTATACGCCGGCATCATGCTGGTCCTGAGCCTCTTCCAGATCGGCCTGGGTGAGTTATTGCGTGTCCTGCATATGAGTCAGCAGGTGCCATGGGTCACGCTGGCTTTCGTTGCCGTCTTCCTTCCGCTCAGTTTCATCTTCGCCGGCGCTGCTGTGGCCGCCAACAACCGGGCCGTCGCCTGGGTCAATCTGGGCGAGCCGGCCACCATCCGCGGCGCCTATCGCAGTATCCTGCCGCGCCTGGGAACCTACCTGTGGCTGATGACCATCGTGGCCTTTATCATCTGGCTGCCCATCGTGCTGATTTACGGCGGATATTTCTCCGTGCTCTTCTTCTATCTCCGTCCCTTGGGCATCTTTGCCAAAGGTGGAAGCGCCGCCAACCCTCAATCTGCCGTCATTTTCCTGGGGGTCTCCGCGCTCTTGATCCTGTTGGTGGGCTTTTGGCTTGTTTATGCCATCCTGATGGGCCTGCGATATGCCCTGGCGGTTCCCGCCTGCGTGGTTGAGAAGCTGACCGCTCGCAATGCCCTCCGCCGCAGCATCCACCTTAGCCAGGGCTCCCGCGGGCGCATCTTCGTCCTCGGCCTCCTCATCATCGTCATCCAGCTTGGGCTGGTCGCGCTGACCCAGGCCGTCTTCATTGTGGCTGCGTTTAAACAGCACGGCCTGCTGCCTGCATGGCTGCGCATTGTGCAGCAGATCGTGAGCTTCTTCACAAACACCTTCATCGGGCCCATGTATGCCACCGGCCTCACCCTCTTCTACTACGACCAGCGCGTGCGCAAGGAGGGCTTCGACATCGAATGGATGATGCAGGCCGCCGGCCTCACCGTGCCCGCCCCCGTCCCCGAATCCGAGCCGCCCAGCCAGTCGGCCGAAGCACCCTCCGCCGAGCCCTGGCTCGCCCTCGATGCCCATTTTGAACCGCCCGCGCCAGCTCAGCCGCCTTTTCCCGAACCTCCGCCCCCTGCCCCGCCTTCCGATCCGCATGACCCTGGGGAGAACGCATGAAGGAGCCCCTGCGCCCATCCACGCTGGGCGATATCCTTGACCGCACCGTCCATCTCTACCGCTCGCGATTCCTCGTCTTCTTCGGCATTGCGGTCGTTCCCACTGCCGTCATCCTCGTCTTCGCGTCCGCGGCATTTCTGCTTTTCGCCTGGTCCGGCGCCGGCAAAGCCTCCGATTTCGCCACTGGAATCCTGGCCTTTGTGCTGATCGCTGCAGGCATGTTCGTGGTGCTGCCCACCTTCCTCGCCGTCTCCGCCCTCGCGTCGGCCGCCATGAACCACGCCGTCGCCCGCGCCAACCTGGGTGAAAGCACCACCATTCGCGGCGCCTACAAAGCCGTCTGGCCGCGCGGGTGGAACTACATCGGCCTCTACGTTCTTCAGGGGCTCATCATCGGCGTAGCTCCCGGCTTGGTATGGTTCGCCCTCCTGTTTTTCTCCGCTGCGCTGGCTGCGTTTGCGCAGGCGGCTGGCATGGGCATTCCGGGCGGAGTTCTTGTTGGAGTGGTTTCCTTTGCCATCTCTTTCGTCCTCGTTTTTTATGCCTTGCACATGCTGCTCCGCCTCTCGCTCTCCTTCCCAGCCTGCGTCGTCGAGCAGATTGGCGCCATCGCCGCGCTCAAGCGCAGTTCCATCCTCACCAAGGGAACCAGGGGCCGCATCTTTCTCCTCTATCTCCTCGGAGCGATCCTTGGCTGGATGCTTACCATGGTTATCACCGTGCCCGTGACCATCCTCGCCGCCCTGATTCCCGGCGCAAACAATCCCGTGCATGCCCAATCCGCGGCCATGATCATGCTGTTTGTCCTCTACGGCGCCGCATTCGCCATCCAGTCCCTCACCCGCCCGGTCTACGGCATCGCCCTCGTGCTCTTCTACTACGATCAGCGCATTCGCCAGGAGGGCTTCGACATCGAGTGGATGATGCTCCAGGCCGGCCTGCTGGCCCCGCCACCTCCGCAACCCGAAGCCGCGCCGTGGCTGCCCGCGATCGCACCGGCTCTGCGACAGCCTGAACCAACATTTCCATCCGAAGCCACGGAAACAACCACCAGCCAGCCGCAACACTCCGCCCCGGAAGCACTACCCGTTACCGAAGAGGACGCGCCGCCATCCGATCCCCCACCCGGAGCCCCTGCATGACCGCAACCCTCCGCCCCATGAACCTGGGCGAAATCCTCGACCGCACCTTCCAGATCTACCGGTCGAGGTTCTTGATGTTCGTTGGAATCGCCTCACTGCCGGCCTTGGCAATGCGCTGCATTTATATCGCCGATACCTTCTGGCTGCACTCACATTCCCTTGTTCATCCTTACCGGCAGCCCGGCATCTTCATCTGGAATTTCGCCGTCGGCCTTGGCTTCTTCCACATTTCCAACTTCCTTGGCCTGTTGATTGTGCCCGCGCACATTCAACTCGCATCAAGCTCGATCCTTGAAGAAACAAGCTCCTTCGCATCCGCGCTTCGCTTCGCTGTTACCCGCTGGCGCAGCTATTTATGGATCGCACTCCTCAAGCTCGCGGCAGACTTGGTTCTTCCCGAAATTGCGTTGGCCGTCCTCGCCTTGGGCATTGGCAGCGCTGAGGAGATCGCCGGCCTCCTGGATAGCGGCGCAAATTGGCCATTTATGCTGCTTTTCACGGCGCCGACGGTCATCGGAGTCTATTTATTTCTTCGTATCGGCGCCTGCCTTTCCCTGGCAATGCCTGCCGCCGCCATCGAGAAACTCACAGGATTCGCGGCCCTTCGCCGCAGTTGGACGCTGACCAGGGGCAGCCGCGTCCGCATCATGTTCACGTGGCTGGCAATCTTCATCACGTCGTGGATTGCTACCAGCATTCCTCAAATCATGCTATGGGAGCTCATGTATCCCATCGCCAGCTCGCTTCATCTCGTTCGACTTGCCCGCCAACTCTACCTGCCGCTCGCGTACATCATGCTCACGATCATCCACGCCGTGCTCGGTCCCATCTTTCCCATCGCCCTCGCCCTCTTCTACTATGATCAGCGCNNCAAATGACGTTTCCCTCGACGACTACCGCAAGCACCTCCAGGCCCTCACCACCATCGTCGAAGCCTGCGCCAAAGCCCGCGACCTCACCACCTGCGACCCCATGCGGGTCGGCCCCGACGATCATGTCCCCCTCGGCGTCAGCCCCACCGCCGAGCGCCGCCTGATTCGTTATGGCTGGCTCCGCGTCCTCCTCTCCAAAGCCCAGGAACCGGATAAGGCCAAAGACCAGTCCACGCCCAAACCGTCCCAGGTCCTGAAGGAATCTCCAGACGACGAAGCCACCCTCCCGCCCCCACCC
>PMWR01000471.1 GCA_003166055.1 Acidobacteriaceae bacterium | reverse complement strand
TTGGAGTCGGAGCGCGGGTGCATGCGCGTCTCCATGATGCTCTGGCTGATGGGCTGCGAGTAGCGGTAGCGGGTTAGATGGCGGATGGAATAGAAGTTCATGATTGCTCCGGAAAGCAGCGTTCAGTTGTAAGTTTTCAGTTTTCAGTTTCCAGCTATCTGCTTGATGCATTGATTCAATCGCATTGACCTTCAAGTAACTTCAAAATGCACGCGCTGAAGGCTGAGAGCTGATCACTGTCTTACACGGCCAGCGCGGACTGGATGGAGTAGTGGACGTAATAACGGTAGATAAGCTCGTGAATGGTGAGGGCCTGCGCGCGGATGGTGTGGAGGAAGCCGGCGGTGTCGCCGTGGAGGATTTCGTTGATGGAGGTGTAGCCGAGTTGCGCGTGGAGGCGGCCGACGACGGAGATCAGCTCTTCAGGAGAGCGGCGGCCACCGGTGCGCTGGATGGCTTCAATGGAATTGCGGATGCCGTCGACGCAATAGAGGATGGCGTGGGGAAAATCGCGATTGAGCAGGAGGAATTCAAGAATGCGGTCGGGAGAAAGATCGGCGGTATAGACCTGGCAGTAGGCTTCAAAGGACGTGCAACAGCGCAGCAGGCCGACGAGCTCAAGATACTGGTAGCCGGAGTGATCGCGCTCCTGGAGTTGGAAGAGATCGGGCTGATAGACCTCGAGGAGCGTGGCGGTGGCGTAGGCGCGTTCAAGATAGCGGCCGAGGCGGATGAACTGCCAGCCCTGGCCGTGGATCATGGTGGTGTCGCTGACGCCCTTGAAGAGGTGAATGCCATCGACGATGGAGGCCAGCGTGTCGTTGATGTTGGAGCGGAACTGGGTTTGGGTGTGCGGCGAGTGCATCTGGTGATAGAGGCGGTTGAGGCGCTGCCATTGCTCGGTGGAGATTTCTTCGCGGACCTGACGGGCGTTCTCACGGGCGCCGTTGACACAGAACGCGACCGAAGCGCGGTTGAGGCCGTCGAAGACCAGCTTGCGCGCCATGGTCTCCATGTCGCCGCTCCACTCCATGCCGGGAGGGTTGCCGAGGGCGACCATCATGCGCTCCCAGCGGGTTTCGGCGCTGGTGTCGCTGGTGTCGAGCATGAGGCTCATGGTGACGTCGAGCTGGCGCACGGCGTTCTCGGCGCGCTCGAGGTAGCNNCTCATCCAGTAGAGACTGTCGGCAACGCGCGAAAGCATCGTCGTACTCTCCCGAAAAGCGTTTTGGTGTGGCAGAACCGATTGCATGATTTGAAGATTCGTTCCGTTTGCGGGTTGGACCGCGGTTGTGGTGGTGAACAGGGGCTAAAGCCCGAGGTAAATTTGTGCTGCTACCGGCACGACTGAAGTCGTGCCCTTTCGCACATCTACTTCAATTTTGAGTTTCTCAAGCTGTACAGGCGTGTCCTTTCAAAACAACTCGTTGAGTTATTCCAGAACCCATGTGTCTTTGCTGCCGCCGCCTTGGGAGGAGTTGACTACCAGGGAGCCTTTTTCGAGGGCTACGCGGGTGAGGCCTCCGGGTACGATGTTGACTTTGTCGCCAAACAGAACGTAGGGCCGCAGATCGACGTGGCGCGGCTCAAGATGACTGCCGATGAGGCAGGGGGCGCGGGAAAAATCGAGCGTGGGCTGGGCAATGTAGTTGCGCGGATTGTCTTCAATCTGGCGAGCGAACTCTTCGCGCTGGCGTGCCGTTGAGTGAGGGCCGATGAGCATGCCGTAGCCGCCGCTTTCGCCGACCGCCTTGACGACAAGCTTGTCGAGGTTGGCAAGGACATGCCGGCGCTCTTTCTCTTCGCCGAGCAGGTAGGTTTCAACGTTGGGAAGAATCGGATCTTCATTGAGGTAGTAGCGGATCATTTTCGGGACGTAGGCGTAGATGGCCTTGTCGTCGGCGAGGCCGGTGCCGAAGGCATTGGTGACGGTGACGTTGCCGGCGCGATAAGCGTTGAAGAGGCCAGGACAGCCGAGGATGGAATCGCCGCGGAAGATGAGCGAGTCGCTGAAGTCATCGTCGACGCGGCGATAGATGACGTCGACGCGCTTGAGGCCGTCGGTGGTGCGCATGTAGACGATGTTGTCGTGGGTGACCAGGTCGCGGCCTTCAACGAGATCGATGCCCATCTGGCGGGCGAGGTAGGTGTGTTCAAAGTAGGCGGAGTTGAAGACGCCGGGAGTGAGCAGGACAATATTCGGCTCGGGGCGGCCCTCGGGCGCGAGAGAACGCAGCGTGGCCAGAAGAAGCTGCGGATAGTGCTCGATGGGGCGCACACCGCAACTGTGAAAGAGCTGCGGAAAGGTGCGCTTCATGACACGGCGGTTGGTGAGCATGTAGCTGACGCCGGAAGGGACGCGGAGATTGTCTTCGAGGACTACGAATTCGCCGTTGTTGAGGCGCAGCAGGTCGGAGCCGACGACGGCGATGTAGACGTTGCGCGGGACCTGAAGGCCGCGCATCTGGCGGCGATAGTGTTTGCAACTGTAGACCAGCTCGCGGGGGA
>PMWR01000227.1 GCA_003166055.1 Acidobacteriaceae bacterium | reverse complement strand
CATTCCTTCAGGGGCTAAACAGGTTGCGGAAAAAGGCCTGGTTTTGGGCAGAATCCCTCAAAATCATGCCTCATAAGAAACAGAATGGAAGGTGGATAGACCCGATGGCCGATGGTTTGCCTTTGTGGTCTCCCACCCATCGAGCAAAAAACGTGTCAAGTTCCATGACATGCTTTACAAAAAACGCTCGATGGATGGGGCACGGTGCATTTGTGGGGCACGGGCCTTTTCAAAACCGCGCTACGCCAACAGGAGAGTTGCTCTAGTAAAGCGATAAAGCTAGCCATGAACGCGCTATGCCGTGTAGAGTTTGTTGCGGCTCTCTGTCCCGCTGAAACAGCCCCGGAAAATACCGTGCCGCGCAGATTAGACTGGACAGGAAAGAATCGGCTTACCAAGGCTGCGCCGCCCTGCGACCAGCTCCCAAAAAGGATTGCCTTATGCTCAATGCGCTTGTACCGTTCCGCCGCTCCCTCACCCTGATGCCGCTTGCCGTGGCACTACTCATCGGCCCAATCGCGTTGGCACAGGAGGCCGCGGCGCCGTATCAGGACACCAGTCTGCCTCCGGCTGAGCGGGCACATGACCTGGTGGGACGGATGACCCTGGATGAGAAGGCCAACCAGCTCGAGGACTGGGCAACATCCATCCCGCGGCTTGGCATTCCCGACTACCAGACGTGGAATGAGGCGCTTCACGGAGTGGCGCGCGCCGGCTACTCGACGGTCTTTCCGCAGGCTATCGGCATGGGCGCAACGTGGGACCCCGCGCTGGTGCACGCGATGGGCAACGTCATCTCGACCGAGGCCCGCGGCAAGTACAACCAGGCGCAGCGCGAGGGCAACCATCGCATTTTTTATGGATTGACGTTCTGGTCGCCCAACATCAACATCTTTCGCGATCCACGCTGGGGGCGCGGCCAGGAAACCTATGGCGAGGACCCGTTTCTCACCGGCAAGCTTGGCGTGGCCTTTATTTCCGGGGTTCAGGGCGGCGATGTGGACCACCTGCGCGCGGTGGCCACGAGCAAGCACTTCGCGGTGCATAGCGGTCCGGAGACGCTGCGCCACGGCTTCAATGTGGACCCCTCGCCGCGCGACCTGGAGGAGACCTACCTGCCGGCCTTCCGCGCCACAGTGACGGAGGGACACGTGCAGTCAGTGATGTGCGCTTATAACTCGATCGACGATTGGCCGGCATGCACAAACAAGATGCTGCTGAAGGACCATCTGCGGGACGCGTGGGGGTTCAAGGGGTTTGTCGTCTCCGACTGCGGCGCCATTGTGGACGTGAACCAGGGGCACAAGAAGACGCCCGACATCATGCACTCCGCGGTGCTCTCGCTCGAAGCCGGCACTGACCTTTCGTGCAGCATGTGGACGCCTGGTTTCAACACGCTGGCCGAAGCCGTTCGCCAGGGACTGGTGAAGGAAGAGCTGGTAACGCAAGCGGCGGAGCGGCTTTACACCGCGCGTTTCAAGCTCGGGCTTTTCGATCCGCAGGGGGCTTCGCTGGATAGCCTGCGATTCACCGCCGACATCGCCAACCAGGACCGCCAGACATCGCTGAGGGCGGCCGAGGAAAGCATCGTCTTGCTCAAGAACAACGGCGCACTGCCGCTGAAGGACCTGCCCGAATCGATCGCCGTGATTGGCCCCACCGCCGATCTATTGCTTTCCATCCTGGGAAATTATGTGGGCACGCCCATCCGTCCGGTTACGCCGCTGGACGGCATGCTCAATCAATTTCGAAGCTCGCCGATTCTCTATGCGCAGGGCTCCACGCTGGCCACGGGAGCGAGCGTGCCGGTTCCGCGGACAGCCTTCGGGCTGGGCAAAGGGCTGACGACCGAGTTTTTTGCGACACCGGACTGGACCGGGCGCCCGGTGGCGACGCTCACCGAGCCGGAAGTCCAGGCAGACTGGGAAAACGCGCTGCCGGTGGGGCAACTGGCGACGCACAACTACTCCGTGCGCTGGAGAGGGAAGCTCGCTGTGCCAGCGGCAGGCCACTATGTTTTTACGGTCGAGGCTGCGGACAGTTTTCCCTATTCGCCGACCGAGAGCTACCGTTTTGTCCTTGACGGCAAGGTTCTGATGGAGGGGAACATGCGCGAGGGCAACGACCTTTCCGCGATGGGCAACTTCAAATCCGCGTCGGGCTTCTCGCCAACCGAACCGCCGATCGAGGAATTTGCCAAGACGCATTCGATCGCATTCGACTTCACGGACACCAATCCCCACGACTTCAAGCTGGAGTACTCGCATAGCGGCGACCAGTCCGGCGGCGGGGTCACGCTCAAGTGGGAAGCTCCCGCGCAGGCGCAACTGGACGAAGCCGTGGCCCAGGCCAAAAAGGCCGATGTGGTGGTGGCGTTTGTCGGACTTTCACCTCAGCTTGAGGGCGAGGAGATGCGGATCAAGATCGATGGGTTCAGCGGTGGCGACCGCACCAGCATTGACCTGCCCGCGCCGCAGCAGAAGCTGCTGGAAGCGTTGATTGCGACAGGCAAGCCGCTCATTGTGGTCTTGCAGAGCGGGAGCGCGGTGGCTCTCAACTGGGCAAGCGAGCATGCCGATGCCATTCTGGAAGCATGGTATCCCGGCGTGGAAGGCGGGACGGCCATTGCACGGACGCTGGC
>PMWR01000489.1 GCA_003166055.1 Acidobacteriaceae bacterium | reverse complement strand
GGATGGATGCGCTTGTTGCCGAGAAGCTCAATGATGTGCTGTCCGAATCGGCGCAGAGCTATGCCGGCGCGGCCGAGCTGGGGCTGGGCGGCGACGACGCCGAAGATGTTGCGGGCGACGGGGTCGGACTCCATGCCGAGAAGCAGATCGGGCGAGGCGAGATAGAAGAAGCTCAGGGCGTGGGACTGGACCATCTGGGCGAGATTGAGCATGCGGCGCAACTGAGCGGCGGTATGCGGAATCCGGACGGACATGATGGCTTCACAGGCCTTGGCGGAGGCGATGAGGTGCGAGACGGGGCAGATGCCGCAGATGCGGGCCATCAGCGAAGGCATCTCGTAGAACGGGCGGCCCTGGGAGAAGCGCTCGAAGCCTCGAACCTGGGTGACGTGAAAGTGCGCATCTTCGACTTCGCCCTGGCCGTTGAGCTGGATGGTGATTTTGCCGTGGCCTTCGAGGCGTGTGACTGGATCGATGGTGATGGTTTGGCTCATTGGTGAATCTCCAGACGGTTTAGGGGAACTGTGAACAAGGTGAGTATCAGAAGTTCGCATTCCCTCAGGGGCTAAAGCCCCGGCTGTTTTCTGGCCTCTTTTCGGCACGACTAAAGTCGTGCCCTTTCAAAACTGCGAATTCCCAAAACTTTGAATTCCAAAACTGCGAATTTCGCTGATTCTTCTTATGCTCCAAAACGGGTGAGGGCTGGGACGTCGAGCGAGGCACCGGTTGCCAGCGCAGTGAGCGCGGAGTGGAAGGTGTCGGCCGAGGGCGGACAGCCGGGAAGAAAGACGTCCACTTTGACGAATTCGTGGATGGGCCGGACGGTCTTGAGAAGCGCGGGAACCACGACACAGGGAATCTGCTGCTGGCAGTCGGCGTTCTCAATATAGGCGCGGTCGAGGATAGCCTCGGGACCGATGGGATTGCGCATGGAGGGGACGTTGCCCGCGACGGCGCAGTCTCCCATGGCGACGAGGAGCCTGGAGTGAGCGCGAATCTTCCTGATCTTCTTCTCGTCGTCGGCCGAGGCGACGGCGCCCTCGACGAGGGCGATGTCGACCTGGTCGGGGAACTCCTTGGCGTCGACAATGGGGCTGTAGACGATGTCGATGAACTCGGTCAGGGCGATGAGGCGTTCATCCATATCGAGGATCGACATGTGACAGCCGGAACATCCGTCAAGCCAGACTGTTGCCACTTTGAGTTTGTTCATTGCGCTTCCCTCATGAGGTTCAGGTAGGGGAGAAAGTCGGGGTACTTGGGGTGGTCGACGCCGACCTTGCTCTTGTCGAACAGAGCGCCGGTGGGGCAGACCTGGACGCACTTGCCGCAGCGGGTGCAGCTGGATTCTCCCCAGGGATCGTTGAGGTCGGAGATGATCATGGAATCGATGCCGCGGCCCATCACGTCCCAGACGTGGGCGCCTTCAATCTCGGCGCAGACGCGGACGCAGCGGGTGCAGAGGATGCAGCGGTTGTGATCGAGCGTGAAGCGCTCGTGGGAGGCATCGACGGGGAGCTCGGGATTGCGGTAGGGCAGTGGGACGTGGGTGACGCCCTGCTGCTGGCCGAGTGTCTGTAATTCGCAGTGGCCGTTGGAGACGCAGACCGAACAGATGTGGTTGCGCTCTGCGAAGAGCAGTTCGAGGATGGTCTTGCGGTGTTTCTGGAGGCGCTCAGTGACGGTGGTGACCTCCATGCCTTCAAAGACGGTGGTCACGCAGGCGGGAAAGAGCTTGGTGTTGCCTTTGACTTCGACGACGCAGAGGCGGCAGGCGCCGACATCGCTGAGTCCCTCGAGGTGACAAAGGGTGGGAATTTCGATGTTGTTTTCGCGGGCCACTTCAAGGATGGTCTGGCCGGCGCGGGCGCTGACTTCGTGGCCATCGATTACGAGGGTTTTGACTTCCGCACCGGTGCTCATGCCAACACCTCCGAAGTAGCTGCATTGGCTGCCGGGGCTTGAATGTCGCAGACACCGGCCGGACAGCGCTTGTGGACAATGTGGTCGATGTACTCGTGTTTGAAGTACTTCAGCGTGCTGAGCACGGGGTTGGGCGCGGTTTGACCGAGGCCACAGAGGCTGGTCTCTTTGACCGTTGAGCAGAGATCGACGAGGAGGTCGAGGTCGGCCATGGTTCCGGAGCCGTTACAGATGCGGGTGAGCAGGGTGTGCATCTGGGCGGTGCCGGCGCGGCAGGGGATGCACTTGCCGCAGGACTCGGTCATGCAGAACTCGATGAAGAAGCGGGCGACGTTGACCATGCAGGAGGTATCGTCCATGACGATCATGCCGCCGGAGCCCATCATGGCGCCGACTTTGACGAGGGCATCGTAGCTGACGCCGATGTCGAGCAGTTCCGCGGGAAGACAGCCGCCGGACGGGCCGCCGGTCTGGACAGCCTTGAAGGTGTGGCCGTCGGGGACGCCTCCGCCGATGCCTTCAATGATGTCGCGGAGTTTGATGCCCATGGGCACTTCGACCAGGCCGGTGTTGGTGATTTTGCCGGTAAGCGCGAAGACCTTGGTGCCCTTGCTGCGCTCGGAACCCATGCCGGCGAACCACTTGCCGCCTTTGCGGATGATGGGGGCGATGTTGGCGAAGGTTTCAACGTTGTTGATGAGGGTAGGCTTGCCCCAGAGGCCGCTGACGGCCGGATAGGGCGGGCGGGGCTTGGGCGTTCCGCGCTTTCCTTCAATGGATGCGATGAGGGCGGTCTCTTCACCGCAGACAAAGGCTCCCGCGCCGAGGCGAATTTCAACGTCGAAGTTGAAGGGCGTGTTGCAGATATTGTTGCCCAGCAGGCCGCGGCGGCGGGCATCGCGGAGACAGTTGGTGAGACGCGCCACGGCGAGCGGATATTCGGCGCGGACGTAGACGTAGCCTTTGCTGGCGCCAACGGCGTAGGCGGCGATGGACATGCCTTCAATCACGCGCTGCGGGTCGCTCTCGAGTACGCTGCGGTCCATGAACGCGCCGGGGTCGCCCTCGTCTCCGTTACAGATGATGTATTTGATGTCGCCCTGGGCCTTGGCAACTGTGCCCCACTTGAGGCCGGTGGGATAACCGCCGCCGCCGCGTCCGCGGAGGCCGCTCTCAGTGATCTGGCGAATGACGCCGTTGGGGGTCATGTCGCTGAGGGCGGTGAGGAGGGCCTGGTAGCCGTCGCGGGCGATGTAGTCGTCAATTTTTTCCGGATCGATGTGGCCGGAGTTTTCAAGGACGACGTGGACTTGCTGGTCGAAGTGCTCGCGCAGATTGCATTGCAGCTCGGCCACGGGCTCGCCGCCGAGACTGGCAGCGATGGTCTCTGCGTTGTCGGCTTTGCAATGCTGATAGAGAATCTCTTCCGGGTCCACGAGAACCAGCGGGCCGGCGGCGCAGAGTCCCATGCAGCCGGTGCGGCGCACGAAGACGTTCTTGCCCTGGTCGGCAACGGCCTTGGCGAGCGCGTCTTTCAACTGGTCGGAGTGCTGGCTGAGACAGCCGGTACCCATGCAGACGTTGATTTCGTGATCGTATTTGGCATATTCGGCGCGGGTGGATTCGGCGATTTGTTCGAGCTCTTCGAAGGTCATTCGACTGCCCACCTTTCCAGTTGTTCGAGCATCTGCTCGCTTGGCATCTGGCCATGCAGTTCGCCGTCAACGAGGATCACAGGGGCGCGGCCGCAGGCACCGACGCAGCGGGCGGTCATGAGACTGATTTTGCCGTCTTTTGTCGTCTGGCCCTGGGGAATGCCGAGGCGCTTTTCGGCAGCGGCAACCAGCTTGTCGGTTCCCTTGATGTAGCACGCCGTGCCGGTGCAGATGGTCATGGTGTGCTTGCCGGGGGGCTTGAGGCTGAAGTGGTGATAGAACGTGACCACGCCGTAGGCCTGGCTGAGCGGCACGCGCAGGGAGCGGGCGACAAAGCGGATGGAATCGTCGTCGAGGTAACCGAACGACGACTGCACGGTGTGGAGCGTTTCAATGAGTGCGTGGCGGGCAAACCCATTTTTGCGCATGGTGCCGTTCACGATCTTCCAACGTTTGTCGTCGCTTGGCAGCGGCGGAGGTGTGAAAGCTGGCACAATTCCCTCCCAAATGCTCCGGAGACCCTGGGTGTTGGCGTCCGCGGTTGTCTAGTCTTGTTGTACGAGCGGAGGCTTGGCAAGGGCCGTGACATTCATCACGTAGCGTGGGACCTATCCCAAACTGTGGCACGGTCTTGTAGTCTTCCCAAAATTGGAAATCCGGGGAAGGTCCATCGTCTGAGCAATTCGGGACAGGTTTGGCGTTGAGGCGTATTTTGTGCGCTGAATCTCCACCGCAGACCATTGCCGGCTGTCGGTTGGGATTTGTTCAATGGATTTCAGAGGCTGGTGCGGCTAGCCGAGGGGCGGGAGGTGGTCGGAGATACCGAAGAGGAAGATGACGCCGATGATGCAGCTATAGGCCGCGCCGGCCCATGCGATGGCGTGGTAGAAGCGGGGGTGGTGTCCGGTGGCGCTAAAGGCTCCGCCCATGGAGGCGGTCATGAGGGCGTTCATGGCGACGAGGCCGGCGGAGAAGGCGACCAGGCCCATGATGCCGCGTGATGTTCCACCGAGATTGGCGGTGAGGAAAAAGAGGGCGAGCTGGCTGGGGGTTTCAGCGCCAACGCCGTGGAGCATGCCGATGAGGAAGACGGATTTTCCGGTGTACATCCACTGGAAACGGTCCGGCTTGGGGGCCTGATGGTTCCAAAAGCGGCGGACTTGCCAGGCGATCCAGAGGACGCCGTTGATGGCGATGGCGAGACGGCTCTCAATGCGCGAGTGGGAGTGGCCGTGGGCGTCTTTGCGGAGGATGCCGGCGACGACGCCGATGCCGAGGACGATGAGGGTGAGGCCGATGAGGCGCTCGGTCCAGTGGTCGAGGCCTTGAGGCAGGCCGAGGTGCATTTGAAGGACGAAAATGCCGAGGGCGGCGACCGTGAAGGCGTGGCCGAGGGCGTAAGTCATGCCTAAACGCAATCCGCTGCGCCAGTTGCGCTGAACGGCGGTGATGTCGGAGATGGCCGCGAGGTGATCGTAATCGAAACCGTGGCGGAGGCCCAGCAGGAGGCAGGAGGCGAGCGCGGCATCGAGTTTCCAGTCACCGAAGATCGGAGTCACGGGGTCAGTATAGAGCAAGAATGGGGTGGTTGGAGTGAGGTAGATCACTGTCGCAGTTGGAATTTCGAGAGCGACGGAGATCATTTGGATGGAACGAGCTCAATGGAGTAGTTGCTGTAGTCGATGGTGACGATCGTTGGGCCGAACATAAAGCTGCTGGAAACGGCGCGGGCATGCGTGGCCTCGGCAAAGCCCTGTACATTGGCGTACTGGCGCATCATCAGCGTGGCCCCTGAGAACATGGAGGGGCTTTTGGAGGGGGTACCCTGAATCTGAACGAGGGAATAATCGCGCGCGTCGACCCACACGGTTCCCTCAAGCAGATAAGGGGCCTTGCGTCTGGGCGAAATGGCGAGGAGCAGGCAATCCCGGCCGTTCACGCGTTGCACTCCGCCGGGCTTGAGCTTCATTTCATAATTTGCGGAGGTGAGCCAGGAGCCCTCCCGATTGGCGGGCAGGTTGATCTGCTTTTCATTCTCCAGGAGCGCGTTCAGGACAAAGTGCTGAATAAGATCGGAGCCGGAGTGGGAGACGATGGTGTAACTCTTGCCCGACTCCTTGCGGTAGACCGTATGCACGGTCATTTCAGCCGCCGGATGCGCCTCGTCGTTGTTGCGGTAGACAGCGTAATGTTCGGTCGCGGTGTAGCCGGCGATTGAGTCGATTCTGGCTTTGACGGTTGCGTCGATGTGCTGAATGATGAAAGCGGGGTCGGGCTGCTGGGCGGTGAGCGCGAGAGCGCCGAAGAGAAGTGGCGCCAGCAGGCATGAGACGACGGTTCGTCTCAGGTGAATTGCCATGGGAAGAGTTCTCCTCAGACGAGCCTAGCAGGAGAGCTGCGTTTGTTTATGGAATTGATGGGCAAGATGAGCAACGGGGAGAGGTTCATATCCCCGTTGCTCGCAGTGTCACAGCTGACTTTCAGTTGGGTTGAGGGTTACTGGGCGGCGGCTTGCTCTTTGGCGCCGCGGACGGCGTCAAGGAAGGGTAAGGCTGCGGGAGGTGGAGGGATCATGCCGTGGAGGACTTCGTGGATGTGAACACCAGGGCCGTAGAAGGCGCGCATGGAGTCGTCGTCGCGGCGAACGTCGGCGCCGGTGATGGTAAGGCCGGCAAAGATGCCTTTGGCGCGCGAGTATGTGAGGATTTCGGCATTNNTGCTGCATGCCGCGATCGCTCTGGATGACCATGACAAGATCGACGCCTTCAATGCCTATCTGAAATCCCCAATTCATGCCGGTGATGGCGAAGAATGCAGGGGCGCTCCAACCCTCACGGGTGCGGCAGGTAGCTACGCCACGACCACCTTCGGCGCCGAACACGAATCCGCCTTTGACCATGTGGGGCACGACGGCGATGCATTTCGCGTGATCGAGCACTTCTTCCGGGATGCCTCTATCCGGAGCGGCCATGATCTGGTGAAGGACCTCACCGGCGTGCGCGAGGCGGTCGTTTGTCGCTTCAAGCGTGGAGTCGGCCCAACTGAAAGTAGTCAGACTCAGGAACGCAACTAACACCATGAACTTTTTCATAGGTCTCACCTTTCGCAGGTTTCGCCGCATGACGCGGTTCGCGCGCCGCAGCGTGAAATTGGGCGAACTTACTGGCCACGCAAGGGAATTAGAATGCTCTTCACGTTCGCTGGCGCGTGGCCAGGACGTTGCTTCACTGCTCACCATTGGAAGGAGAGGGAAATGAAATGGTTGCCCCGTTTGCGCAAGGTGGATTGGAGTTATGTGTAACTGCAAGGTAGAGCGCAGGTTATTAATGCGCTATGCTTGACTGCGGTGTGGGGGCGGTTCTAGTTGATGGACGAAATGCAAACTGGACGACAAGTACACGATGCCCAGCAAAGACGCGGGGTGGTGGTGTGTGGCGTGGTGCAGGGGGTGGGGTTTCGGCCGTTTGTTTACCGGCTGGCGATGGAGGAGGCGCTGGCGGGGTTTATCGGCAATGATACGGACGGCGTGACAATTGAGGTGGAGGGGCCAAAGGCGCGCGTGGAGGCGTTTGTGGAGCGGCTGCGCGCGGAGGCTCCGCCGCTGGCAAGGATCGATTCAATTGTGGTGCGCGAGCTGGTGGTGGTTGGAGAGACGGGCTTTCGGATTGTTGCGAGCGAAGTACTGGGACGAGTAAGCACGGGAATTCCGGCGGATGCTGCGACGTGCGCGGATTGTTTGCGCGAACTGGCGGATCCAGCGGATCGGCGATATCGCTATCCATTTTTGAACTGCACAAATTGCGGGCCGAGGTTCACGATTACGCGGCGCATTCCTTATGACCGGCCGCAGACTTCGATGGCGCGATTCAAGATGTGCGCGCAGTGCCAGGCGGAGTATGACGACCCGTTGAACCGAAGATTTCATGCGCAGCCGAATGCCTGCTGGAATTGCGGGCCGCGGGTTTGGCTTTTGAGTGCCGACGGGGTTGGAATTGAGGTTGCTGACCCTGTGGCTGAGTGTGTGGATCGATTGATGGCCGGCGACATTATGGCGATCAAGGGGGTTGGCGGATTTCATTTGAGTGTGGACGCGACTAATGAAGACGCGGTGATGCGGTTGCGCGCACGCAAGCATCGCTATGGAAAGCCGCTGGCCGTGATGGTTCGCGATTTGGAGGCGGCGCGTGTTGTGTGCGCGCTGACGGCGGAAGAAGAGGCATTGCTGCTGACTTCGGCGCGGCCNNCCGGGAGTGCCGTGGCTGGGATTGTTTTTGCCGTATGCTCCGCTGCAGCATTTGCTGTTTGCGGATGCTCGCGTGAAGGCGTTGGTAATGACCAGCGCAAACCTGAGCGAAGAGCCGATTGCCATTGACAATGACGAGGCGTTGACGCGACTTGGTGGGATTGCGGATGCGTTTCTGATGCACGATCGCGCGATCTTGCAGCGGTGCGACGATTCTGTGGCGGCGGTGGTGGATGGCGCGCCTCAGTTGATCCGGCGGGCGAGAGGATTTGTGCCGCTGGGTGTGGAGTTGCCTTTGGATGCTGCGCCGTTGTTGGCTGTGGGCGGACATTTGAAGAATGCATTTGCGCTGGCGCGAGGACGATTTGTTTACCAGAGCCAGCATCTGGGCGATCTCGAAAATCTGACGGGGCTGGAGTTCTTCAAGGAATCGCTGGCGCACTTGATGCATACGTTTGAGATTGAGCCGGAGACGGTGGTGCATGATTTGCATCCGGGATACTTGTCGACTACATGGGCGAAGGAGTGGGCGCGAGAGCGTGGATTAACGACGATTGCGGTGCAGCATCATCATGCGCATGTGGCGGGGTGTATGGCGGAGCATGGGTTGACGGACGCTGCGATTGGGCTGGCGCTGGATGGAACGGGGTATGGCACAGACGGAAGGATCTGGGGCGGGGAAGTGCTGATTGCACGGCTGGATGGGTTTGAGCGTTTTGCGCATCTAGAGTATGTGCCGATGCCGGGTGGGGATGCAGCGGTGAAGGAGCCTTGGCGGATGGCGCTGGGGGCATTGCATGTGGCGGGATTTGATGTGGAGTCGGAACAGGTGCTGAGGCTGCTTGGCGCACAGGCTGGCGAGGTTCGAGTATTACGGCGCATGGTGGAGCGGGGAATCAACACGCCGCTGACCTCCAGCCTGGGAAGGCTCTTTGACGCTGTGGCGGCAGTGGTGCTGAACCGGCGCGTGGTGGATTATGAGGCGCAGGCGGCGATTGAATTGGAAGGAATCGCTGTAGATGAGCCGGACCGGTTTGAGCAGGGGGATTATGTTCCGGAGTTGCACTCGGGAGAAGAAGGCTCTGACGGTGTGGCGGTGATCAAGACGGGGAAGATGTGGAAGGCGGTGCTTGATGATCTTTGGCGCGGTGTTCCGGCGCGACGCATCTCGGCCAGGTTTCATGCGGGCGTTGCTGAAGGATTCATCAATGCGGCGGCGAATGCGCGGATTGAGACGGATATCAATACGGTTGCGCTGAGTGGTGGCTGCATGGCGAACCGGCGGCTGGCGCGGCTGCTGCGCGCTGGGCTTGAAGAGGAAGGGTTCACTGTGTTGCAGCATCGCAACGTGAGCCCTGGGGATGGTGGGCTCAGTTATGGGCAGGCGGTGGTCGGGGCAGCGATGCTGGCTAAGTGAAATTGGCTAAATTCCGCCCGGTCCTCCAAAATCAGCTCAACGGTTGGATGCTACGGCAGGGCGAGCGCATATAATCGGGCCAACAAATTCAGGCGAACATGGCGGAGGACGGGATGATCGAATTCTCATGTCCACATTGCGGAAGTAGGCACGCGACAAACGAGAGGTACCTTGGTCAGAAGATTCGTTGTGGTACCTGCCATCTGCTCTTTACCATCGCACTCCCAGATGACCGGTACAGCGCCCATCCAAAGATGGGACTGTTGCCTGGGATGAGCGGTCGGAAGCGGGTGCTTGCTTTGGTGTGCATTGGCGCGTTGTTAGCAGGAACCATTATGGCAGCGTATTACCACGGCGCGCACAAGGGTGATTCTAGGCTGAGCCCACGCGCTGTGATCGATCGATCAACTCGCGATTTAGTTGCCGCGTTTCCAGCGATCAGCCGAACCCCGATCTCGACGCTTCAGGATGCAATTGCCTCTGGCTTGGTCGTTGCGGACTTTAGTGGAAATGGCGGTAGCAGCGGGGATTCGGTAAGGGTCCAGGTGTCGAAGGGTTCCAAATCTAGCCCGGGGACGTTGGAGGAGGTCCTGCCAGTTGGCTCAGTTTTGATGAGTCGCGATGAAGGCGCACAAAGCATGATGGTTGCAAGTGTTCGAGGAGTGGATCTAGGCGGTGGTAAGTACAGACCAGAGTCAAGAATCGTGCTAAGTGACGGCGAGGCGGTCACCTATGTACTGAGGGCTTATTGCATACAATTCGAGAAAGAAAACCCTTCTAATTCCACTAGATTTTCCCTCGGGCGACCAGACCCAAATCTGGCCTGCATCGCCAGAAGGGGAACAAGGTTAACCGTTCCCGCCATGCAGGCTGCCGTTTGGATGCAGAGCGACAAGATTACCTATGCGCATATGGCACAAAAGTTTCCGATCTCCGAGGAAGACTGGTCAGCCGGGCAGGCCGTGTTTCAGGAATGTCAAAGTCCTGCGCAGGCGGGTTCCCAGGGCCCAAACTGAGTTGAGCCAACGGCAGGGCGCCCAGTCGATCCACGACGGAAAGACCCTATCCGGAGAGGCGGACCAACTGCTGGGCTTCCAGTTTGGGGCCGAGGATGGATATTCTTGGGATGCGGCCGCGGACCATCGCCACTTCATCGCAGCGATGAAGGCGCGGGCAGTTCTGGCAGTC
>PMWR01000210.1 GCA_003166055.1 Acidobacteriaceae bacterium | reverse complement strand
GAAACATCGTTCAGAATCGTTTCATAGGGCCCGGAAACTCCCACATCCTCACCCCATTCATGAATCAGAATCATGCGCCGGCCCCGCGAAATGGAGACACTGCGCAGCGGACAGATGTACGTTTTGCCCGCAATCACTTGAGAGCCGTACTCAACCATGGTCGCGGATCGAGCCAGCGTTGCATCCGGTTGAAGATCGCTTTCCAGGGTGAGGCGAAGAATCGCTCCAGTCGATGGATCGATGGCCATCTCCCCGTGGTAGCCGGCATCTTCCTGAAAATCGTCGGTTCCATCGGCGCGACAGCAGTGGGTGACTTCAAAATGCGATTTGTCGCCGGGAACGGCATAGCGAAACACCGCCTCAGGCCCGGCGGCGTCCTCCTCCCAGCGGCTCCAGTGAACTGCTCCGGAGACACCGGCGGCATCGCGGACAACCATCGCGAGGATGGGCCCGAACGTTCCCCTGGTGATCAGGCTGCCGACTTCCTTCTTCGGCTTCTTTCCTTTCACCTCCTCCGAATCCATCACCTCCCTGCCATTGCGGTAGAGCACGGTTCCGGCAGCCACAGATTCAAGGTGGAAGGTTTGATCGCCCGTAGCGGACTTGGTCATCAGCTCGCCCCTGGGCGGTCGCTCGCCGTAACTCACCGTGGTCCGGGTGGCGAAGAAGTTGGGTAACCTGGGAAGCGTTTCCCTCAGATATTGAATGGTCTTCATGAAGATCCGGCGTTGAGCGGTCAGATCCGGCGGCGCGATGGAAGGGGTCTCCGCTTCTGGAGGATTCAGGAAGGCGGAACCGTCAGCCAGCGCCACGAGCGCATCCCAGGATTTGGAGCCGGGCATGCGATCCTTCCAGGCGGCCAGCCGGGGGCTGGTCAATCGCTCGGTCAGTTCCGTGGCGGAAAGGCGCCGCGCCAGCTCGGAATCGGAAGTGCTGTGGGACGAACCGAGCAACTGCTCCAATTGCTCGACGGTCAAATGCCTGGCAGCAACATAGGGCTGGTCGTAGTATGCGGGCTGATCGTAGTAACCGGTGCTGGTACGAGCAGTGAGACCCGGCATTCCGAGCTCTACATGCAGATCGTGATACTCGTCAATGGTCGAGGTGCGCGGCGGATCGAACGACAGCGAGTAGAACGTGCTTGCGTCGGTGATGCATCGCGCAATCTGGCGGGCGAGTTCCTTGCCGGGATCGAGAACAAGTTCGGGATTGAGAACGAGATCGGTGCCGAGAACGAGACCGCCGCTTTGCGCGGCAAGCACTTCCAATGCGAGGTTGCGCGGCTCTGCCTGTGCGGAAGATTTTATGCCGGCCAGGTAGCTCTGATAGTGAAAGCCGCGATCCGCCGGCGGCCACGACGTGACCCGGTAGAGAGCGATGTGCGATTCACGCAAGCGCGTTGCAAGCTCAACGATCTCATTGAACACCGGTCCATAGGACGAAACCATGGGCCAGCCATTGCCAATCCAGATGAGAATCTTTCGGCCCGGCGTGGGTCGCTCTTCAACTGCTATGGAGCCGAGCGCATCGAGGGACGACAAAAATCGATAGGAGAGATTCTGGAAGGGCTGATCCGCGGAGGGGCGAAAATTCTCCGGGTGATTCCATAGCAGGCGCATTCCGTTTTTCTTGTGAAATTCCGCTGCCAGGGCGTTGCCGTCTGTCGAGGGCTGCTGCGTAACTGACAATCCTGCATCGGCGAGACGATAGATCGAGACCGGTTGGGCCAGACGGCCATTGTCCCGATGGAGAAACGTATCGACGGCCTTTTGTGCCTCCGCGGCTTGCTTTGACTCCAGGTTGAGCGCGTCGAAAAGCAGGATGACCTCAACCGGCGGATCGGCTTTGAAGCCGTCGACGGCCTGAAACGAGACGATCTTAGCCGGCTGATCGTTGTCGAGCAGCGTGAAGTCTTTCAGGTTGAGACCGGAAACCGGCTTGCCCGCCTGATCGGTTACGACAACATCGAGATGGATACGGCCTTCCGGTGTTGCGAGGTCAGGTTGAGCCGGAGTGGACGGCTGCTGCGCGCATGCCAGAACAGGCAGACAAAGAAGAACGGCGCATCCGGCTCGGACTGTCCCTTCGATAAGATTCAAACCCATCAAACTCCCGCCGAACTCTCTTGCATACAGTTCTACGGTTGATCGTAATACCCGGTGCTGGTGCGGGCGGTCAGTCCCGGTTTGGCGATCTGCACTTTCAGGTCGTGATATTCGTCGGGCTTCTCAGGGCGCGGCGGATCGAAGGACAGCGTGTAGTACGGGGCGGCGTCTTCAATGCACTTGTCGAACTCGCCGGCAAGGTCGTTGCTGGGGTTCAGCACACGCCCTCCGCTTTGCACTGCAAAAACCTTGTCCGACAGATTGGCGGGGTTGGCTTGCTTCGATGACTTCACGCCTTTCACATAACCCTCATAAAGAAACGTGCGTGGGCCGGGAAATCCCTCCGAGACGTTGTAGAGACTGATGCGCGCCTCGCGCAGGGTGGCTGACATCCGAACGATTTCGCTGAAAAGCTGCTGTTCGCCCTTGGAGGAGAAAGTGAAGTCTGGCCCATCGAGGAGCGGCCATCCGTCGCCGACCCAGATGAGGAGCTTCCGGCCGGGCTTACTGCCCACCACGGTTACAAGCGAGTTGAGCGACCGGACAGACAATTCCAGGCGCTCAATCGCGCCGTATGCGCCGGACGCGCGGGTGATTGACCGCAGCCCCGAGCTGGCCCGATCCAATTGCGCAGCCACGGCGTTGCCGTCGATCGATGGCTGTACGAGGATCTTCACGCCGTCATCGGAAACCAGAAAGATCGAGACCGGCAAGGTCAGGCGCCCACCGTTGGCCCGCAGAAACTTATCGACCTCCTCACGTTCGCGGCCGATCGCGGAAAAATCCAAATTGGCTGCATCGAGCACCAGGATAGCCTGAACGAGCTCAGCGGGCTTTTCAGCGAGTGAGTCGACGGCGTGAAAGGAAAGAATCTTTGCCGGCTGATTGTCGTCAAGCAGCGTGAAATCGTTGCGTTCAAGACCGGAGACGGGGTTTCCGGCCTTATCGTCGACGACCACATCGAGATGAATGCGGCCCTCCGGGGCTCCGGGCGCAGGAGTGGCTGTGGGACGCGGGGCGAGCGCAGGTTCCCGCGGCGGAGCCTGAGCGGCTGGAGCGGCGCTTTGCTGTGCGGCTCCAAACGTGGGAGCAAGGCATAGGAAGAGAGACAAGAAGATGCTTCGGGATGGGCTCATGGCACTCACTTTCGGAGAAGCTTCCAACGAAACCCGCGGCGCCGATCGAGTCTGGCAGCGTCTACGTGAATAATAGGGCAACCGCAGTTATGACGAGGAATTGTGATCGATGGTTAGGCAACTGGCCGGAAGATTTGTTTTGAGTCTGGTGCACTTTGGAGCGGGTTGGAAGCTGGCCCCTCCGCCTGATCGGTGACGAACCCATCGAGATACATGCGGGCATGCGGCGCGAACTGTTTCTCCGAAGCGACGCGGTCGATCGAGATCTTCTGGAACGCCTTTAGGGTTGATCGTAATACCCGGTGCTGGTGCGAGCCGTCAGCCTCGCCTTGCCGATCTGCACTTTCAGATCGTGATATTCGTCTGGCTTTTCGGGACGCGGCGGATCAAAGGTTAGGGTGTAGTAGGGGAAGGCGTCCCGGACGCAGGTCGCAAGTTCGCCCGCAAGGTCGTTGCTGGGGCCGAGGACACGGCCACCGCTTTCGATGGCAAATACTTTCTCAGACAGGTCGCCGAGACTGACTTGGCGCGCGGATTTCGCGCCTTTCAGAAAATCCTCATAGAGAAAGGTGCGCGCACCAGGCAGCCCCAACGAGACGTTGTAGAGAGCGATTCGCGCCTCGCGCAGGCTGCCAGACAAATGAACGATCGCGTTGAACATCTCGTCGTAACCTTTGGGGGAGGACTGAATGTTGGGCCCGTTGAGCAGCGGCCAGCCGGCGCCGACCCAGATCAGAAGCTTCCTGCCGGGTTTACGGCTCTCCGCGGTTACAAGCGAGGTGAGTGCATTGAGAGACAACTGAAGACGTTCAATTGCGCCATTGCTGCCGGTTGCCCGGGTGATGGCGCGCAGCCCCGGTTCGGCCTGATCGAGTTGCGCAGCCAGCGCGTTGCCATCCATCGAAGGCTGCGCCAGAATCCTCATACCTGCATCGGTAAACAGAAAGATCGAGATCGGAAGCGGGAGGTGTCCGCTATCCCGCCGGAGAAATATGTCGATCTCTTCGCGCTCGCGGGCCACGCCTGTGACGGCTGCATTGGCGGCATCGAGCACCAGGATGGCCTGAACGACCTGGCCGGGTTTTTGATCCGGGCCACCAACGGCGTGGAAGGAGCGAATCTTGCTGGGCTGGTTGTTGTCGAGCAGCGTAAAGTCATTGAGATCGAGGCCCGAGACCGGGTTGCCGGCCTTATCGTTGACGACCACGTCAAGGTGAATGCGGCCTTCCGCGGCGTTGGGCGTGGGCGTGCCTGATGGGCGCGGGGTGAGCGCAGGTTCCCGCGACGGAGGCTGAATGGCTGGATCGGCGCTTTGCTGTGCCAATCCAAATGCGGTAGCAAGGCATAGGAAGAGAGATAAGCAGACGCTTCGTGATGGGCTCATGACACTCATTCTCGCAAAAGCCTCCAACGAAACCCGCGGCGCGGGTCGAATCTGGCAGCGCATACGAGCATAATAGGGTAACTGGAGTATGACGAGGAATTGTGATTGATGGTTAGGCAATTGGCCTGCAAATTGATGTTGACTTTGGCGCTTCTGGGAGCCGGCTGGGGCCTTGTAGCGGACCGGCCAGCGGCTGCGCAGGAAACAGCCGTGGTTGGCGATCCCCAATGGCCGCAGCACCTGGCCGCCTGGCGCGCCGAACGGGAACACGATTTGGCCGCTCCCGACAGTTGGCTGACGCTGGTGGGCCTCGAGTGGCTCAAGCCGGGAGTGAACTCCGTGGGCACAGCGGAAGATAACCAGATCAGGATTCATGCGCAGGCTCCGGAACACATCGGACTGTTCACGGTGAGCGGAAAGACACCGGCGACCAGTTTGATTCAGTTGCTGGCGCCGGCGGGCGGATTCCCGGCCGGCCTGACAGTCGACGGAGCGCCGGCCCGCGACGGTCCGCTGAGAATCAGCGATAGCAAGCCATCGACGATTGCCTGGCACGGATTGACGCTGGTGGTGCTGCTGCGCGGTGGCCGCTACGCCCTGCGCATCAAGGACGCGAACTCGCCCACGCGCACCGGTTTCCACGGCCTCAACTGGTATCCGCCAGACGCGCACTTCCGCGTGATCGCGCACTGGATTCCGTTCAGGCCGCCGCACATTGAGAAGATTCCCACGGTGCTTGGCTCTTCGCTGNNCAGGCGTGCTGTTCTTCATTCTGCGCGACGAAACCAGCAAAACCACCACCTACCAGGCGGCGCGGTTTCTCCATACACCCCTGCCGCCGGCGGGGCTCGATAAGAGTGGGCCGCTGATTCTGGACTTCAATCGACTGGAGAATCCGCCCTGCGCCTACACTCCGTACGCGACATGCCCGTTGCCTCCGGAGCAAAACAGGCTGCCTGTGGCGATTGAGGCCGGCGAAGAGCGCTACTCGCATTGAGCGCGCATTGAGTGTTCGGTGCGGCCCCTTCCCGCCATGGGCTGATAGTTTTGAAATAGGGTGTGCAGTTTCCTGCAGACGGAACCTGTGTGCACCACAGGAAAGCGAGCCATGTTTCACACCACTGAAGATATTCGCATTCAATGGACCAAGGTGGTTCTCCCTCCCGTGTTTCTTGAGGAAGAACGGCCGGTCACCGAAGCCGCGTCGGCAACCATCTACGACGCGCGGCAAGACATCACCGAGATTCTTGCCGGTCGCGATCCACGCCTGCTGGTTCTGGTCGGCCCATGCTCCATTCACGACACCAAGGCCGCGCGCGACTATGCCGCACTTCTGAAAGACGCGATTGCCGAGTTCTCTTGCGATCTGCGCATCGTGATGCGCGTGTACTTTGAGAAGCCGCGCACTACGGTGGGTTGGAAGGGCCTGATCAACGATCCGTGGCTCGATCAGTCGTACAAGATCAACGACGGGCTGCGCAAGGCGCGCAACCTGTTGCTGGACCTTGCGGAGATGGGGGTGGCAAGCGGGACGGAGTTTCTTGACATGATTTCGCCGCAGTACATCGCCGGACTGGTGGGCTGGGGCGCGATTGGTGCGCGCACCACGGAGAGCCAGGTGCATCGCCAGCTTGTTTCCGGCACTTCCTGCCCGGTGGGCTTCAAGAATGCCACCTCAGGCGACGTTCAGGTGGCCATCGACGCAATCCAGTCGGCCGCGCACTCGCACACGTTTCTGGGCCACACCAAGCATGGGCAATCCGCGATCTTCGTCACCACGGGCAATTCCGATTGCCACATCATCCTGCGCGGCGGGCGCAAGATGGTGAACTATACCGCGGAGTCCGTGGCAGAGACTGCGGCGCAGATGGAAAAGGCCGGCGTTCCGCCCCGCATCATGATCGACTGCAGCCACGCCAACAGCAACAAGGACTACCGGCGCCAGTCCATTGTGTGCCACGATGTGGCGGG
>PMWR01000465.1 GCA_003166055.1 Acidobacteriaceae bacterium | reverse complement strand
CTCTGAACATCCGCCAGAACTCGATCAATCCCTTGAGCCGCACTACCTGGAAGTAGTCGCTGGCCACGCAGAAGAAAACCACGGCTGATGCGGCGATCCAGTGCATGGCTTCGGAGCCCAGCTCGTCGCTGAATGGCAATGGGGCGGCCGATAGAACCATCGCCAGCACAATCAGGGCCAGCTTGACGATGCCCATCACCAGGTTGATCTCGACCAGCTTGCCGGTGAAGGCCTTGCCCAGCCTGAAGCTTTCGCGAATCGAGGAAAGCGCCGAGCGCTCTTCAAGAAGCATCAGGAGCGGCGCAATCAGGAGCGGCCAGCTCACCAGCGCCCATACCGTAAAGAATCCCAATGACAGAAAGATCAGCCATATTGAGTAGCCGACCAGGTCCGGTTCGCCTGGCGTGGCGATGTGCGTGTTCGCAACCCACTCGATGGAGCGGAACCATCCCCAGAACATCGCGGTCGCCAGCGCCAGCCACGCAGCCTGCAGAGCGATCATCGGTACGGGACGAAACGGCAGACGCGGCTCCATGCGCTTGAAGACGAGGCTCCTGCCAATGCCGGAGACGAGCACCCAGGCCACAGCGGCCACCGGAAACAGCCAGCGCAATACGGCCAGCAAGTATGGCGCGTAAGCCGCCCACACGTGTGAAATTTGTACCGCCGCGACCCACGGATTCTGCGTATCGATGTCGTTGAATCCCGCTGTATCCAGCGGCAGCGCGATAAGAATCCGCTGCGCCTGGAACCAGCACACGGCGAGGAACGGGATGCCAAAGAGCCAGCGCCACGCTATCTCAATCGCGGTGAGCGAGGGCCTTGCCGTGACCCAGCCCATCTGGCCAACCAGCGACTGGGTTCCGCGCAACGGAGGCGTCATCGAACCACCAGGTTCACCAGCTTGCCGGGCACCACAATCACCTTGGCTACCGTCTTGCCTGCGATGCGCGACTGCACCTTTTCATCGGACAGCGCAGCGGCCTCGATGGTCTTGGAATCCGCATCGGCATCCACCCGCACCACGGTGACCAGCTTGCCGTTGATCTGTACCGGAATCTCCAGTTCGTCTTCCTTCGCCAGCGCCGGATCGCTGCCTGGCCAGGACACGCGCAGAACATCTCCCTCCTCGCCCAGAACCTCCCAGAGCTCGGCGGCAAGATACGGCGCAAACGGCGCCAGCAGGAGCGCGAGCGCGCGCAGCAATTCATACGCCACCGGAGCCGGAATCTCGCCCGCTGTGAGCTGCGCGTCCGCCGCCTGAATTTCGTTGACTAATTCCATNNCAGCTTGATGGCCGCGGCGTTGAGGGATTCCCGCGGGCTCTGTTGACCCTTACCAGTCTTTGCGAACTCCGCGTGCTTCACCGAAAGCCGGTAAACGCGACCGAGGAAGCGGCTGACGCCAGCGACGCCGTCTTCCTGCCAGTCGAGGTCGCGGTCGGGCGGCGCGGCAAACAGGGAGTACATGCGCGCGGCATCGGCGCCGAAGCGGCTCACCATCTCGTCGGGCGAAACCACGTTGCCCTTGTTCTTGGACATCTTGGCCCCGTCTTTGAGGACCATGCCCTGCGTGAAGAGCCGGGTGACCGGTTCGTCGTTGACAATCAGGCCGAGATCGCGCATGACGCGCGTCCAGAAACGCGAGTAAATCAGGTGAAGAATCGCGTGCTCCACGCCGCCGATGTACTGGTCGATGGGGAACCAGTATTTGGCCACTTCGGAATCAAACGGAGCGTTCGAGTTCTTCGCGTCGGTGTAGCGATAGAAGTACCAGCTCGAATCGACAAAGGTGTCCATGGTGTCGGTTTCGCGCCTGGCTGGTCCGCCGCATTTAGGGCAGGTGACATTGACGAACTCCGGCACGCGGCTGAGCGGCGAGCCTCCCTGCTGGGTGATCTCGATTTGCTCAGGGAGCAGTACCGGCAACTGGTCGTCCGGAACCGGAACGATCCCGTCTTTTTCGCAGTGAATCATGGGGATCGGCGTGCCCCAGTAGCGCTGACGGCTTACGCCCCAGTCTTTCAGGCGGAAGGTGATCTTGGATTCGCCAAAACCGCCGACCACGGCAATCTCCTGGAGCTTCTTTTCCGCAGCCGCGCAGGTGAGGCCGTTGAATTCGCCGGAGTTNNATGAAGGGCAGGCTCTGCGCGCCTTCCGTCTCATGCGCTGGCCGAATCACTTCGACGATCGGCAGGCCATACTTCGTCGCGAATTCGAAGTCGCGCTCGTCGTGGCCGGGGACGCTCATGATGGCGCCGGTGCCGTAGTCGGCGAGGATGTAGTTGGCCACCCAAATGGGCACACGCTCGCCGTTGTAGGGGTTGATAGCGAAGCGGCCGGTGGGAACGCCATGCTTCTCAATCGCGCCCAGGTCGCCGGCCTCGCGCGCCTTCTTCTGCTGGTCGAGCAGCTCGTCCACCTGCGCCTTCAAGGCGGCGTCGGTTGCGGTGAATTCGGAGACGAGCGCATGCTGCGGCGCAAGTTGCACGCTGGTCGCGCCGAAGATGGTGTCTACGCGGGTGGTAAAGACACGAATGCGCGTTTTTTCTGACAACTGACAACTGACAACTGACAACTGGTCGGCTTTTTCCGCCAGGAAAAAGTCGACTTCCGTTCCTTCGCTGCGGCCGATCCAGTTGCGCTGCATGGTGCGGACTTTTTCGGGCCAGCCGTCGAGTTTGTCGAGTCCATCGAGCAACTCGTCGGCATAGGCGGTGATGCGCAGGAACCACTGCACCAGGTCGCGGAGTTCGACGATGGTGTCTTCGTGACGCCAGCAGCGGCCGTCGATGACCTGCTCGTTGGCCAGCACGGTGCAGCATTCGGGACACCAATTCACCTTGCTCTTCTTGCGATAGGCGAGGCCGCGCTCGTACATGCGCAGAAAGAACCACTGGTTCCAACGATAGTAGTCGGGCAGGCACGTGGTGACTTCGGTGGCCCAGTCGAACCCCATGCCGAGGCGCTCAAACTGCGCCTTCATCGCGGCGATGTTGGAGAGCGTCCACTTGCGCGGGGGAACGTTGTTCTTGAGCGCGGCGTTTTCGGCGGGCAGGCCAAACGCGTCCCAGCCCATGGGGTGGAGCACGTTGTAGCCGCGCATCCACATGTGGCGCGCGAGGGCGTCGCCGATGGAGTAGTTGCGCACGTGGCCCATGTGCAGCTTGCCGCTGGGATAGGGCAGCATCT
>PMWR01000222.1 GCA_003166055.1 Acidobacteriaceae bacterium | reverse complement strand
TCCAGGTTGATCTCTTCTTCGAGATATTGCTTCTCCTGCCGCAATTGATCGCGCAGCTCGGCAATGCGCTTCACCGCCATGGCGTGATCCACCGCCATGGCCACCTGGCCCGCAATCTGCGCCAGCATCTCCGCCTCGCGCTGCCCAAATCTGGCCTCGGCCTTGCTCACCACCGACAGGGCGCCAATCACCTCGCCGTGATGAATGAGCGGAACCCAGCAACCCGACTGCATGCCCATGCGACGCAAGTAGTTGGTCGTGTCCGGCGCGTAGCGCGCATCGTTAATACGCTCCAGAATCACCGGCTCGCGCGTCTTGAACGCCATGCCTGACAGCGAACTGCCAATCGGTACCCGCAACTCTCTGGGAAAGACATCCGTTCCCTCCGCGCCCAGAAACTGCACACTCATGTCGCCGGCTGCTGCGTCGTAGAGCACCAGGCCCGCGTTGTCGTGCGGAATCACGTCGCGAATCGTTGCTGAAATGGCTCCAAGCAACTTCCCCGCATCCATGTTGGCCAGCAGCGCGGTGCTGAGCTGGGAGATCAGCGCTTCCTCCGCGCGCTTGCGGTCGGTAAAATCGCGCGTCACTTTGGAGTAGCCGGTGATCGCTCCGGTATCGTCGCGAATCGCGGTAAGCACGACATCCGCCCAGAACCGCGAGCCGTCCTTGCACACGCGCCATGCCTCTTCTTCCACGCGGCCACGCGCCGCGGCCAGCCTCAGCAGCTCCGCCGGCCTCCCGCGCTCCACATCCTCATGCGTGAAGAAGCGCGAGAAATGCTTGCCGAGAATCTCTTCCGCCTGGTATCCCTTGATCCGCTCCGCGCCGGGGTTCCAGGTCATCACGCATCCGTCGGGATCAAGCAGATAGACGGCGTAATCCCGGATGCTTTCGACAATTGACCGTAACTGCTGATCGTTCCGTCGCAGCGCCTCAAGCGCCGCGCGCTGCTCCGTCACATCGCGCACAAAGCTCAGCACCACCAGGCCAGAAGCGGTCTCGATGGGCTTGAGCATGATGTCCACCGGAAACTCGCTTCCATCCTTGCGCAGCCCGAACAAGTTCATGGCCGCACCCATCTGCCGCGCCCGAGGGTGCGCGTTGTAATTCTCTCTGTGACTGGGATGGTTGCGCCGGAAGCGCTCCGGAACCAGGTTCTCAATGGGCATCCCGCACAGTTCCGCCTGTGTGTGACCGAATAATGCGGCAGCACGCGGGTTCGCGCCACGGATGACCCCATCGCCATCCGTGACAAAAATCGCGTCCGGAGAAACCTCAAAAAGGTTCTCCAGCGCGAGTTGAGCGAACTCNNGGCGCATCGACGCTTTGACCTTACTGGACAGTAATCGCTCAGGCCCGAGAAATGCAACCGGCTTCGCCGAATGAGCGGCCGGCAGGCGAACCGCGGAGATGCGGCACGCGTTTCAGCTCAGGCGAAAATTCCTGGACGATGTGGATCGCGCCAACCAGGTCGATTCAATCATCGAGCTGCCACACACCCCCGCAAGTTGCGGCACGTCCAGAGTCTCGTGGCCGCCGCGCGTCGAGGGGAGGAAGATCATCTTGAGCGCGTGGCCCGAACGATAGAAGATGCCCCAGGAGCCGCAGGCAAGGTAGCGTGGATCGATGCCCGCGACGCCGGCAAGGCTTTCATGCACCGTGTTCTCGATCGGATTTCCGCCGTAGTTGCTGCAGGCGCGGCGAACAAATCCGCCCGTGGTCCAGCCCCGGATCGTTGGGTGGTCGACCACTGGACGGCTTTGCAAGGGTCTTGGTGGGCAGTGAGGGACTTGAACCCCCGACATCCTGCTTGTAAGGCAGGCGCTCTAACCAACTGAGCTAACCGCCCACGCCTGGCGGCGCCGCGTTTGCGGCATCACCTCATCATACCAGCGCTCATCTCAACAGCCAACGCATCAGGCTCCGCATTCGGTCGAGCGCCCGCCGAGTTGATAGACTCTCCCGGTGGGCCAACTCATTGTCAACGCGGACGACTTTGGTTTGACGCGCGGCGTAAACCGCGCCATCGCCGAGTTGCATCGCGCCGGCCTGCTGACCAGCGCCACGCTGATGGCCCGCGCCGCCGCTACACAAGACGCAATCGACATTGCCCTCGCCACGCCGTCGCTCGGCGTAGGCTGCCACGTTGTTCTCGTCGATGGCGCCCCCGTGCTCCCGCTGCAAGGGCTCTCTTCACTCACGAATCGCCACACCGGGCAGTTTCTGCCCGCGCCCGGTCCGTTTCTCCGGCGTCTCGCCGCTGGTCGTGTTGATTCCTCCCAGATCGAAGCCGAAACCGCCGCGCAAATCGCAGTCCTTCAGGCCCGCGGCCTGCGCCTCACCCACATCGACACGCACAAGCACCTGCACATGTTCCCCGCCGTCCTGCGTTCCATCCTCCGCGCCGCGCGGGCCGCCGGAGTGCGCGCTGTCCGCAATCCCTTTGAGCCTGCCTGGGCCATCAAGGCAACTCCCGGCGCCCCCTGGCTGCGCCGCGTCCAGGTCAGACTGCTGCGCCGCCTCGAGCCTGCCTTCCGCCACATCGTTGCCGAAGAGGGTTTTACCACCACCAGCGGCGCCATCGGCGTCCTCGCCACCGGCACGCTCGACTCCAAAACCGTCACCTCCCTGCTCCGGGATCTGCCGCAAGGCACTTATGAACTGGTCGCGCATCCCGGCTACAACGACTCCGATCTGGCTGGCGTGCGCACCCGGCTCCACGCCTCGCGTGAAACCGAGCGGAACGCCCTCCAGATACTCCATCAATTCCCTGAAATCGAACTCATCTCCTTCGCGGCTGCATCTTCTCCGGGCCCCAAAGCGTCCTAACCCCAGGCATATCTGAAGTCGAAAGGTCTTATGCGCATCGGCATCACCTGTTATCCCACCTACGGCGGCTCCGGCGTGGTGGCCACCGAACTGGGAATCGAGCTGGCCGCGCTGGGCCACGAGGTCCACTTCATCTCCTATTCGCAGCCCTTCCGCCTCAGCGGCCGCGACGAAGGCATTTTTTATCATGAAGTCCCAGTCTCCAGCTATCCGCTCTTCGAATTCCCGCCATACGACCTCGCACTCGCCTC
>PMWR01000414.1 GCA_003166055.1 Acidobacteriaceae bacterium | reverse complement strand
CGGAGGATGGAAAAACCCGATTCCGATGGTTGGCCTTTGTGGTCTCCCACCCATCGGACAAGGACAAAGACGTCCTGCCCCGACCCAGAGGGTACCCCGGCGCCCAGATGGGGCACCCGCAGTTTCATCTCCCGTGGGTCGGCAAAGCCGGTGGGTGACTAAAAACGTCATTTGTTAGGGGGTACAGGTGCCCGGGCCCGATCGACTTGTCCCGAGTTCCTGAAACTCGCATACCGGCGGCTCGCCGCGTGGCTTTCACAATTCCTATTGTGCGCTGGTTGAAGATGATTATCGGCAAACCACCTGCGGTGGGGCAGAGGCTCGCTATCCGCTCGCAGTGACTTGGCTGCTATTCGTTCTCTCGGGCCAACCGCGGTGGAGCGGGGTGGGGCAATTCACAAAATAAACAATTGCAATTCCGCTGGAAAGTGAGCAAAATTGATCAGACCGCCGCATTGCCCGGTGCGACGCTGTGTCAGCATGCGGATTGAAGTGGAATGCGCCGGCGGGATTGGGCCGCCTTGTAGCTTCGAGGATTCAATATTCCTCGATGCGACCCGGTCAACGGTCATTCCGATTTCAAGCAAGAGAGCCGAGGTGGTTGCGGAAGCTTTGCCGCAACACTTCGCCAGGATCGCATCCGGGGGAAGGGCTGTGCCGATGGTTGAGGTGGGAAAACCCGCATTTGACGCCGCGGCCTTTTTGGCGAACGCCGGGCTGGGACGAAGAATCGTCCAACTGGCGCCGAAGATGACCTTTTTTACGCAGGGAGATCCGGCGGATTCGGTCTTCTACCTGCAGCGGGGGCGCGCAAAAATTACAGTCGTTTCGCAGGCCGGGAAAGAAGCTACGATCACACTCGTCTCCGCGGGAGAATTTGTGGGAGAAGAGGCGCTGGCGACGGTGGAAGGGCTGCGCCTAGCTTCGGCCACGGCGATTACCGCCTGCACCGCGCTCAAAATCGGGCGCGATGAGATGATTCGCGCGATGCACGAGGAGCATGGCTTCTCCGACCTGTTTTTGAAGTTTCTGCTGGAGCGCAGCATGCGGGTGCAGGCGGACCTGGTGGATCAACTCTTCAACTCCAGCGAAAAGCGGCTGGCGCGGATTCTGCTGCTGATGGCCGAGTTTGGCAAGCCGGGCGAACCGGAACAATACATTCCGAAGATATCGCAGGAGACACTGGCGGAGATGATTGGGACGACACGGTCGCGTGTGAGCTATTTCATGAACAGGTTCCGCAAGCTTGGGTTTATCGAATACAACGGGCGGATACGGGTGCACAAGTCGCTGCTCAACGTGATTTTGCACGATCAGATGCCGGGCGAGGAAAGAAGAGAGACACGAGGCTCCGACACAGCTGAATAGGCTACGCGACAGGGCATTTCGCGTTTATGAAGGTCAGGAAAAACCTCCTACCGGGGCTGAACAGGCAGCGAAAAAAGGCCTGATTACGAGCAAGGATTCCGAAAAGCGTTTCTCCGGGGCGGAAGTCCGCGCTGATTCTGCCGGCTTTATGCGGGGGTTGCCCCCCCTTCGGCGTGATTTTTTCCGCAGCCTGTGAAGCCCTCCTCCCATTTTTAGACTGCTTACGGCACGACTGAAGTCGTGCCCCTTCGCACATCTATTTCAAAGCCAGGGCTTTTCAGCAGGCCGCGAATTCGTGGCCCTTGGCACATCTACGGGAGGCATGACATTTTCGGCGAGCCTGGGATCTGCGAAGGCCTTTTTCTGCTTTGTTCGAAATTGAACAGCGCTGCTGAATCGTGAATGGGAAACTGACTCCAGTTCATTGAATGAAGCGACTGGCCAGGTCAGATATGCCTAATCGAGAAACAAGATTGCTGATTGTCGACGATGAACCCTCCATTCGCATGTCGTTGTCGCATGTGCTTACGGAGATTGGGTATCGCGTGCGGACGGCCGAGGACGGCCTGCAGGCGTTGGCGGAGTTGCGCAGCGAAGTCCCCGACATTCTTCTTTCCGATCTGAACATGCCGGGCATGTCGGGCTCCGAATTGCTTTCAGTGGTTCGCCGCCGGTTTCCCGCGATGAAGACGATCGCAATGAGCGGGATGTTCAGCGGCAACGAAGTGCCTTCAGGTCTTGCCGCGGACGGCTTCTATCAGAAGGGCAGCAGCGTGGGCTGTCTGCTGCGGATGATGGACGCTTTGCCGCAGCACACACGAATGGCTGACGCCCATGCGAGCGCGGCGGGGCCAATATGGGTTCAACAAAGCGGAAACGGCAACCCGGCGGAGGCTCAGGTAACAATCTCCTGCCCGGAGTGCCTGCGAAGTTTTTCGCACGCATGCTCCGATTCGCACAGCCCGATACGCGAAACACAATGCAGGTATTGCCTCGGTGTGATTCACTACGCAATCGTCCAATCGGCTGTCCAGTCTTCGGATCGAGCGGGTGCGCGGGATTTTGAGAGGAGCCGCAACGGGAGCAAGTTTCAGGCTGCCAACTGACACCAGAATTCCAACTAACACCAGAATTCCAACTAACACCAGAATTCCAACTAACCCGAACGAGGAGTTGAATTGATGCGAAACATTGCCGAATCGAACATGCTTTTGCGGGAGCGGATCGAATTGCCTGCCGGTCTGAAAATGACGACCGATGAGTTTCGCGAGGGGTGGAGCTTTATCAAGGGGAGCGATGCGCGACGCCTGGAGAAGAGGATTTTGAAGAGCGGATGGAATTTCATCAGGATTGCGGATGGTTCGCTGCGCAGCGGTGTGGGTGAGACATCGCAGGAAGCCATTGCGAGCGCGCTCAAGCTGGCTCTTCGCCGCGTGAGCACGCACTTTAACGCGGCGCAAGTGGAGCATATCGAGCTGACCCGGTACCCATGGTTTTTTCTGGCCAGGGTCAGGGTCTATCCGTATCGAATCCAGGAAGGCGCGATTTTTGCGGTGCCGGATGAAGCCGTGGCTGAGCCGATTCCGGGCAGGACCGCCCGGCTGAAGCGTCTGCCAAATGGCGCGGGGGAGCTGTTTCCGAACTTTGGCAGCGCGATGCCGATGCTGAAGCAAATGCTGACCGCATCGCACGGTTCTGAGGCGGCGACCCAATGAACATTTTGCAAGCGGTGATTGTCCTGTTGCTGGTTTACAGACTCTTGCGCGTGGAACGGGAACCGGTTTTGAGCCGCGCACGCCCCCGCTGCAGTTCGCGGTAGAGGTCACTCTTGGATTGACCGAGTTCGCGCGCAAGGCGCTTGAGAGCTTCCTTTTCATCGATACCGGTTGCGGCCTGGAGATGCGCGACGCGAGCGGCGATGGTTTCGGGAACGGCGTTTGCGGTTTGCGCGGAGTTGGATGAGGGCAGGATCTCGACCAGCAGCGTGATCTCGCCGCGGACGCGCTCGCGGGAGGCAAGATCGCGGCGTGCCTCGGAGACGGTTGCGCGGAGAAACTCCTCGTGAATCTTGGTGAGTTCGCGGGCTACGACGACACGCAACTCAGAGCCCCAGACCGCCTCAAGATCGGCAAGGGTCGAGAGAATGCGATGCGGAGCCTCATAAAAAATGAGCGTGCGCGGTGAAGCGCCGGATTCGGCCGCTAAAGACTCCAGACGGGTGCGGCGGGCCCCGGCTTTTTCAGGAAGAAATCCGATGAATTGGAATTCGGCGGTGGGCAGGCCGGAAGCGACGAGTGCGCTGAGTGCGGCGTTGGCGCCGGGAATGGGAATGACGGGCACGCCGGCAGCGATGGCTTCGGCGGTTAGCCAGGTTCCGGGATCGCTGATGCCGGGCATGCCTGCGTCAGAAACGACGGCGATGCGGGCGCCGGCTTTGAGGGCTTCGATCAGTTCAGAAGCGCGCTGGTGCTCATTGTGCTGGTGGCAACTGACCGTGGGTGTTGCGATCTGGAAGTGGTTGAGGAGCTTTTGGGTCTGGCGGGTGTCTTCGCACGCGATGCGGTCGACGTGGCGCAGGACTTCGAGGGCGCGGAGGGTGATGTCGCCGAGGTTGCCGATGGGAGTGGCGACGAGGTAGAGGCCGGGGGCGATGGGTGTGGAATCGACGGACATGGCTGGATTCAACGATACGCGCAGAACCGTGATTCGAGGAACGGTTCAGGGTACGATTCGAATTGGTTTCTCTGAGTACTGATACGGAGAAAGAAGATGCTTCGTTTCGAAATGAGAGGTCCTCTTCAATGCGTCGTCCTTCCAGAGGAAGTTGGTGACGTCGTAATGGTGCGGACACCAGATGCATTCGTCACCTTCGTTCGCGTTCCAAAGTTGAAACGCGCCTCCCTGGCGGACCTGGAACTGGGCTTGAGCGGCTCCTTCTTGCCATGAGACCGCGAAATTTCCTGCGCTTTCTGTGATGAGGACGAAGAGGGTACCTGCGCCATCTCCGATGTTTCGGAACGCGGCGATGAAGCCTTTTCGGCTCGGCCCGAGTGATAACTGGGCGGACTGAAAGAGTGCATAGGTCTCACCGACTCCATCTTTGGCGAAAAGCTTGACGAGATTGAAGTCCGCTACTCGCGTTTGGTTCTTGATCACCGCGATATGAGTGTTTGGTTCGTATTGGTTCCCGCGCTCATAGATCACGAATGTCTCGCCGCCGCTGGTGAACTGGGTTGGTTGGATCATGCGGATTACGGATTTGGCGGGAATTGCCGACCGAAGATCAGGTGGCACCTGCACACTTTTCGGCGGACTTACGATGACACCGAGCGGACCTGCTGACGAGCTCTGAGCGAGGCACGGACAAGCAAGGAATACCAGAAGTGCGAAACTCGATGCGCGATTCATGCAAAACATTCTACGACTGATTCGGGACGGCCGGTGACCGCTAGCTGGCTTCTTCGCGCTCTAAACGGCGTTGCTCGGCTAATAGCGACATGGAGCTCATCAGGTTCTGGACGCTGACGATGCCGACGACGCGGCCGCTGTCGGTGACTGGGATGAGCGCGAGGCCGTGGCCGGCGGTGAGGCGGCGGATGGTGGTTCCGAGCGTGTCTTCGGGGCGAGCTACCTGGAAGGCGCGGGACATGACGGATTGCACATAACCGTTGCCGTCGCTGCGCAGGGCGTCGACGATGCGCTGGCGGGAGATGATGCCGACCAACTGAAGGCCGCGGACTACTGGGAAGTCTTCCTGCAAAGAGTGGACGCAGCGGACCAGCGCGTCAGACAAGGTGTCAGAAGGCGAGAGGGTGGCGAAATCGGTGAGCATGACTTCGCGCATCTGGACGGTGTCAACGACGGACTGGAAGAAGACGCCCTGATCTTCAATCTGCGCGCCGATCATGATGAAGAAGCCGGCGATGATGAGCCAGTAATTGTGAAGCACCATGCCGCCGATCATGGCGATCAGGGCGAGGATTTGTCCCAGGCCGGCAGCGGCGCGGCCAGTGGGCGCGAGACCGTGCTTGCGGAAGAAGCTGCCGCGAATGAGGCGTCCGCAGTCCAAAGGATAGGCCGGTACCAGGTGAAGTACCGCCAGGCCCACCTGCATCCAGACCATGCTGCGGAGCAGATAGGCGGAGGTGATGAAGGGCGGGTTGAAGAGTTGGATATCGCCGCCCGCGCCGAGGAAGGTAATGGCCAGGGTGAGCGCGGTGGCCGCGTTGGCCAGCGGACCGGCGAAGGCCATGGCGAACTGGCCTGTGCCTTGATTTGCATTTTCCTGGCTCTCGGGATTGGCGTAGGCGTAGAGTCCGCCGATGGGGAGCAGCAGGATGGCGCGAAGGCGAAGACCCAGCCACGCGGCCACGATGAGGCGAATGGACTCGCGCGCGACAACGGCCGCGACTACGACGAGGAAGAGACCGATGCCGCGGCCGATGCCGTCGTTTGCGCTGAGCACGAGGCAGATGATCGCCAACAATGGGAAAAAGGCATGGACGCGCAGTTCGACGCCCATCCAACGGCCAAGCGGGATTGACCAACCTCGCATAGGACGATTGTAGCGTGTGGAAGGTGGTCCGGTATGCTGAACTGCGATGCGCATCATTGCGGGGGAGTTTCGTTCGCGCAAGCTGGAGGCTCCGGCGGGGTTGGCCACGCGGCCCACCAGCGACCGGCTGCGCGAGACGCTTTTTAACGTGCTGGCGCCGCGAATTGAGGGTGCGTCGTTTGTTGATCTTTATGCTGGATCGGGCGCGGTGGGGATTGAGGCGCTGAGCCGGGGAGCGGGGAGCGTGGTGTTTGTGGAGCGCGCGCCGGCGGGGCTGGCGGCGTTGCGAGGGAACCTGGACCGGCTGGGATTGACGGCGGGATTCCGGATTCAGAGCGGCAGTGTGGGGGCGTGGCTGCGGAAGGCTTCGGGTGGTGGGGCGACGTTTGACCTAGTGTTTCTCGATCCACCTTATGAGGCGGCAGACGAGTATGCGGCTACGCTTGGAATGCTGGGCGGGGACGCGGCCGGGCTGCTGGCGGAGGGCGCGCTGGTGATTGCCGAACATCGCAGCAAAGCGGGGCGTGAGGAGCGGCTGGAAGAGCGATATGGCAAGTTGGAACGGATGCGGCTTTTGGAGCAAGGGGATGCGGCGCTGAGCTTTTATAAGCTTATGGAGCCATGAGCTTACCCCCGGGGGCTGAAGCCCCTTCTCTCAATTTCGGCAATTTACGGCACGACTGAAGTCGTGCCCTTTCGCACATCTACGTCGAGCTGGAGTTTTTCAGCAAGCAGTGAAGTCGCGGCCTTTCGGAGCAGAAGCAGGTCCTTCGACTCCGTATGGCGCAAAAAGCGCACCATACTTCGCTCCTGATGAACGGGACCTGTTGAGCTTTGTACCTTCCCGCTCATTGCGATAAAGCCGCCGACCCAGAGGGTACCCCGACGGGGCACAGCCTCTGGTACCGTGATGAACGGGCCACCTGCGAGGTGAACGGCCTTAAGAAGGCGTTGCGGCGGGGATGCCTGAGAATTCGACGGTGACGACGGTGATGTCGTCGGTCTGTCCGAAGAGGCGGGCGGCATCGGCAATTTCGGCGGCGGGGCGAAGGCTGAGCTGGCGGGTGCGGTCGAATCCGAAGAGGGCGGTGGATTGGGATTTGGCGTGGGGTTTCGATTGGGCTTCGACGACTCCGTCGGAGACGAAGGTTAGGCGGTCGCCGGGCTGCAACAGCACGGTCGTGGATTCATAGTCGGCGCGAGGCAAGATGCCCAGCGGGAGGGAGCCGGGGATTTCGATCTCAACGCCATTGAGGTAGGGCGGCAGGTGGCCGGCGTTGGCCATGGTGAGCAGGCCGTCGGCGGTGAGGTGGGCGGCGAGGCAGGTGGTGAAGCCGCCGCTGGAGCGGCCCATCATGCGCTCATTGAGCGAGGCGAGCATGCCTGTGGGGTCTGGGCTGTGAGCGGCTTCGGCGCGGATGGCGCCCACCAGCACGGAAACCATCATGGCGGCGGGCAGGCCTTTGCCGCTGACGTCTCCGACCACGATGAGCATGCCGCCCTGGGTCAAGGCAATCTGCTGATAGAAGTCGCCGCCGACCTGTTCAGCGGGCTGATAGATGCTCTCGACGTTGAAGCCGGGGCACTGGTCGAGTTGCTCGGGCATGAGGATCTGTTGCACCTGGCGAGCAGCCTCGAGTTCGCCGGCCATGTGCTCTTCTTTGCGCCGGGCCATGGAGAAGCGGCGGATGAGGAATACGAGCAGGGCAAGCAGGAAGACGAGGTGGAACAGGATGCCGGGCCGCATCGAGAAAGGCGGAATCGGAATCGGCGTGGAAGAGAGGATGTAGGGGTTTTTGATCCAACCCGCCTGGCCGAGCACGATGGCGACGTTGTCTGCGAGGTAGAAGCCAAGGTCGAGGAGGGTGGGAATCAGCAGCAGCCGGGCGTCGAGGTTGCCGGTCAAGGAGCGCGCAATGAGAACGTAAAGGATCCATGCAATTGCGGGAATCAGGCAGCAGATCTGAACGGCGGAGGAGGCGGCGCCGTCGAGCCAGCCGGGCCAGTAAAGGACAGCCGGAATGGGACTGAAAGCTGCCAGTGCGAGAAAGATTCGGCCCAGCAGGCCAATGCGGACCTTGAGGACGATCGAGAAGAAGCACAGGGCAGAGATGATGGTGATGGCGACGAGTGCGCCATCGGAAAGGTCGTAAATAATCAGCGACGGCAAACTGAAGACCTGTTTGGCCACCAGCAGTGCGATATCCGCTGCCTGGGCCAGCAGCATCAGGGCGAACCAGAGGTATTCGAGTTCCGCCGGCCGGAAGAAAAACAGGCAGAGGATCCCGATACCCACCAGCGTCGCGGTGATGGTGTAGGAGTAGGCATCGACATAAGCTATGTTGCGGGAAATCTGGTGGTGGTGCTGCTCCTTTTCCAGGAGTGTCGGATCGCCGGCAAGATGGCCTGAGAAGAACGGTCCTCCACCCACGTAGCTGGCCCAGATAGGCGAATGCCAGACACGGATGGCTACCTGAACGGTGCGTTCAGAGGCGCTGCCGGATTGAGTGAGCGGGAAGATGTGGTAGCTGATGACGGAATTCGGAAAGCTGCTGGGCATTTTGCCGGAGCCGCCCACCAGGTTGCCATCGACATAGACCCGGTAGGAGGTGAGAATGGGCGCCAGCAGCAGCGAGGTTGGCTGATCTCCAGATGGAACGGTGACGGTGAAGCGATACCAAGCGAAGCCGCTCAGGCCCGAATAGCCCTGCGAGGACCAGGACCGGCTGCTCAGGAGCAGCGGCCACGCAGCATCCTCAAAGCCGGGCTGGGCCCAGAGCGGGGTGTGGGGACCGCCGGGCTGTGCGGCGGGAGCAAGCGGCGAATCGCCAGGCTGAAAGCGCCACAGGCCGTCGAGAGAAGCGATCGGCTCGCGGCCTTTATCGAGGTCGAACGATTGGCCGGACAGCCAGGTCGCGGATGCAACCAGGGCAAGGCAAGCAAACCGGCGGAAAGTCGAACACAGCGGCATGGGCACGTTTCCTGTGGGGGGAGCGAGAATGAAACGTGGATTGATGCTAACGCAGCCGGGGCGGTTTGCCCAACTGGAATAAGAGAGAACAGGCGGGAGCCAACCCGTTTAGAGTGTTGTCCATGAAGATTTTGCGATTGTTCAGGCGGTGGGGCGCGGAGTTTGGCGGGGTTGCAGCGGTTGCCGGGGTGGTGATTGGGTGCGGGCTGCTGGGGTTGGGCGACAGCAGGTTGATCGCGCAGCCGGGGCCGGCAAAAACGCAGCAGTTGGTCATTCTGGATACGGATATCGGGGACGATATCGACGATGCTTTTGCGCTGGCGTTGGTGTTGAAGAGCCCGGAGCTGAAGTTGCTGGGGGTCACGACGACATATGGGGATACGGAGCTGAGGGCGCGGTTAGTGGATAGGTATTTGGATGCGGTGGGGCGCTGGGATCTCACCGTGGCTGAGGGTGCTGCTACCAAGGCGGAAAACGTCTTTACACAGGCTGCATATGCGCGGATGATGGACGCTCAATGCCTTGCGAAGCTGACGAATCGGACAGACTCCAACAACGCATGCTATGCCGGAGGCAGGACACATGCCGACGCGGTCGGCTTTCTGTTCGATCAGATTCGGGTGCATCCGGGCGAGATTACGCTGATCGCGATTGGGCCGCTGAACAATGTTGAGGCGGCGATCAAGCGCGATCCGGCGACGTTTCGCAAGCTCAAGCGGGTGGTGATGATGGGTGGGAGCATCTATCGCGGATATGACGGGCGCAACGGCGAGCGTCGTCCGCCGGATGCGGAGTGGAACATCAGCCGCGATCCGGCGGGGCTGCGGGCGCTGCTGGCGTCGGGTGTGCCGGTGTTCATGATGCCGCTGGATTCGACGCAGATTCACCTGGAGGTGAAGGAGCGGGAGGAGATTTTTGCNNGGCGGGGACGGAAGGGCATCCGGATGCGCCGACGCTCTATGACCCGGTGGCGGTGACGTATGCGATTCGGCCCGATTTGTGCCCGGCGACGCCGATGCGGCTGGAAGTGGACGACAAGGGGTTTACGCGGCCGGTGGAGGGTGCACCGAATGCTCAGGTTTGTTTGAAGTCGGATGAGAAGGGATTTCTGGAGTTGTTGTTGGGGCGGATTACAGAGGACGGGGCGCATTGACAGGTGCGGGGAAGGGCCGGATTTTCGGTTGCATTCGGCGAAAACACCGCGGGGGCTAAAGCCCCCATCTCTCTCATAATAATGAATCTATGGCACGACTGAAGTCGTGCCCCTTCGCACAGCTCACACACGAATCTGCAAGCAAAAGCGCTGGAAAGCGTACACCTGTGCTCGACGTCACTTCCAACTCCACTGACATTGCCGGAGAGTAGGTAAAAAATGACGGGTCGAGAAGATCGGACTGTTTTTGGCACTGCAGGGAGGGAACGTGAAAAACACAGGGATACTGAGAGGTCTGGCGGGCGTGGCTCTGGTGGGCACGGGTTTGCTGTTGAGTGGGTGCAAGAGCGCGCCGGAATTGACAGCGGCCAATGCGCAGGCTCTGATTCAGGCGGATTATGACAGCAAGGCGCCGGTGGGCGCGCTTATCAAAATCGACGATCGGGGCTTGAGGCAGGGGTTGACGGCCAACTACTGGAAGCTGACGAAGGTCTATCCCAACAAAATGTGGGCCGACTACACGCTCACGGACGATGGCAAGAAGGTGTTGACGCTTCAAGGGGGAGGCGACGTGATTCAGTGGCGTCCCGACCAGATCGCCAGCGCCAGTCCGCACTTCTATGTGGTCACTATGGCGGCTAAACCCTTCAATGCCAAGGATGTGCAGGATCCTCAGGATGAAGTGCTGCCGGGCGTGGCAACGGCTAAGAGCGCGGTATTCAACGAAAGTGTGGATTTGACTGGCGTTCCCGCGGCGTTGTCGGAAATTGCTCATAACCCAGGGAACACATTGAGCAGCAAAAAGACCGCCAATTTTGAATTGGCCAACGGCGCCTGGAAGCTCCATTCCATCGAATAGAGAAAAAATGACGGCATAACGCAAAAAAACGCGGCGGACGGGAGAATTCGTTGACCCCACCCCGGTTTCTTGGTATTGTTAAAAGGTTCGGCAAGAACGCCTTCCTTCGTGTGTCTTAACGTTGGTGGCGTGTGGGCAGCCCGCACCGGGCGGTTAAGGTGTGAGCTGGGCCCCAGGGCCAGGTGCAGTTGGCTGGCCAAGCAAGTCCCGGAGTGGCTCTCTTCTTGCGGAGGGCAGGGGCAACATCGCTACGGCGCCCGCGCGTTCCTCTACCTTGGAGGGCTATGCGGGCCGGAACCCGGATACGGAGTTGGCTTTCCAGGGGATTTGGAAACGCCCGATCACCGTCCCGGTTCTCGTCTGAGATTGGGAACGAAGACAGACGCGAAGCAGCAAATAGGGCTTCTGTGTGCGTAAATCGCCACGGGGAGCCCCATAAGTCTGCGCGCGGCTGAGTGAATTGGAAGTTTTACGGCATTTGGGTAAGGAGTTTGGTTTGCCTACATTCAATCAATTGGTCCGTAAGGGGCGTACGGCCCCCCGTTACAAGACGGCGTCGCCGGCCCTGCAGGCCTCGCCGCAGCGGCG